>SLNM01000157.1 GCA_007133055.1 Lentisphaeria bacterium | reverse complement strand
TGGTATTCCTCGGTCAGGGCGGCAAATTTCTCCTCGGCATACTGACGCAATTCGTCGGTGAGCTGCATGTGTCGGGCGCTGAGAATAATGTCCATTTTTCTTTCTCCTTATGTACTGGTTTTGGAGAATTGCGAAATGTGCTTTTCGTAGGTCGACTATCCGAGTCGACCAATGCGAATCGAGCCTGGGCGAGACAGATTCTCACCCTACAATTGGCTTGATTCGCACATTTCGCAATTCTCTGTACTAGTTTGGGCGTGTTCATGTTAATTCAGGCGGTGAATCTCGGGCCGAGATAAACCCGCCTGGCCTGTTCGTCGTTAATCAGGAAATCGCTGTCTCCCTGGCATAGTATCTGTCCTTCGCAGATCAGGTATGCTCTCTGAACGATGGCCAGTGTTTCCCGCACGCTATGGTCGGTAATTAGCACTCCCAGTCCCAGGTCGCGCAGGTGGGCGACAATTTTCTGGACTTCGTAGACATTGATCGGGTCGACTCCGCTGAACGGTTCGTCGAGGAGCATGAATCGCGGGCCAATAGCCAGTGCTCGGGTAATTTCCAGGCGTCGCCGTTCGCCGCCGCTGAGCGTCATCGCCTTTTGTCCGGCCAAATCATTAAGCTGCAATTCATTGAGCAGCTCCCGGAGGCGCTGCATGCGCTGGCCGGGGTTAAGGTCGAGCGTTTCCAGAACCGCCATAATATTGTCGGCTACGGTAAGCTTGCGAAAAACCGAAGGTTCCTGGGAGAGATATCCCATGCCGTGCCTGGCGCGCTGATACATTGGCAGGGAGGAAACGTCCTGGCCGTTAAAATATATTCGTCCTGCATCCGGCGTTTCCAATCCCACCATCATATAGAAAGTAGTGGTTTTACCGGCACCGTTGGGTCCTATCAGTCCGACGATCTCGCCACCATTGACTTTAAGGTTGACACGGTCGACCACCCGCTTGCCGCGATAGGCTTTGACTAGATTCTCCGCCATCATCAATGGAGGGTTTGCCTGGTTCATGTTCACGCGTATTCTTTGTTTTTGTCGGAGTTATAGTTGGGTGTTTTCTCTTTGCTACTGAGCTGAGGGTATGGTTATTCTGGTTCTACTGCCCTCGGTGGCGATGGTTTCGCTGTCCATATTATAGATAATTTTATCGGCGTCTTCAAGTATGCTGGAGCCTACTTGAAGACGGGGGTTTTCGGTGAGCACCATGGTGCGGGTTGCCACCGTGTACAAGGCATGTTCGCAGTAGGCCACCCGGTTTTGCGCAGGCTGCCGAATCACCACGTTGCCGATGGCGGTAAGAGTGGTGATCTGGTTTTCCTGATCCAGTTGCACCTGCAACTGATCGGAGGTGATCGAGACATCCCGGTCGATTACCCGGACATTTCCTTCAAAGACAGTGACTCCGCTACGAAAGTCTATGCTGCCTTTGTCAGCGGTAATTTCCGTCTGATGCAAAGCGACTATGGGAGCGTCGTCCTCCTGGTTTTCCTGTGGTTCGGCCGTTGCCAGGATGATGGTGGCGGCCAGCGCCAGCAATCCCAGGCAGCCTGCCGCCCGCGGCACGGATCGCGCAAAAAAAATGGGTGATGAAAATAACGCTTGCTTGTTCATGGTCTTCAGCCTTGTTGACATAATTGCAATTTATTCATCCGCTCCGACTTGGGGCTCGGGAAACAGCGAAGTTTCGCGGTGTCGGATAACCATTGTTACTTCACTGTGCAGGTAGAGCCTATGCTGGTTTAGCAGAAAGTGGTAGCCACGCCCCTGCATGGTCATATTTTCTCCGACCGCGCGCACGGTAGCCGGGCTTCGTCCGATATTGTTGCTACGGTCCAGAGTGCAGGTTGGTGATGTGATATCGGTTATACCCTCCTCCGACTTCAATTGCAAATGCAGGCCGGCTATTTCGATCATCGTCTCCCGGTATTCCGCCTCCTCGCCCGCCAGCTCCCAGCTCATACCTTGCTCATCGTCTCGGCTGCGCGTGCGGAAATCGGAAAACTTCATGCCGGCCATGCCGGTTTCCGAGTTTGCTCCTGGGGAAACGATCATTAGGCCGATCAGAATCAATGTGGTTGGGAGGCAGACAAATCTCATCTTTCTACCTATAATATCTTTTAGTCACCTTATCCCAGCAACCTTTGGCCCGCAACAGCTTCACTGCCAGCTCGCGAACGGCGCCGCGGCCGCCGGCGGCGGTGGTAACATAGTCGGCGGCCTGTCGAATTTCCGGCACTGCATCAGCCACCGCGACCGCCAGCCGGCATCTTCGCATGACCGGCAGGTCGACCAGGTCATCCCCAATATACAGACACACCTCTGCCCGCAATTGTTGCTCTTGCAGCAACCGGGAGAAGGCTTCCAGCTTATTTTTTTCCCCCTCGTACAGAAAATCGGCACCCAGTTCGCGGGCGCGGATACGGTTGGCCTGGCTAGTGCGCCCGGTCAGCATGCCCACGCGCAGGCCGGCCCGGATCATCAGCTTGATGGCGTGGCCGTCCTTGACGTCGAAAAACTTGACTTCCTCCTCCTGGTTGGCCGCGTATCCGACCCGTCCGTCGGTTAGGACACCGTCAATGTCGAGGATGACACACTCGATTTCCTTCAGGCTATCGGCGAATGATTGCATGGATATCCCTGATTTTAGCGATTATATCTCCAATTCCGGCCAGGGGCAGTGAGTTTGGCCCGTCCGAAAGCGCCTCGTCGGGGCGGGGATGAACTTCCATGAACAGCCCGTCTATTCCGGTGGCGGCGGCGGCGCGAGCCAGCGGAAAGACAAACTCTCGCTGGCCGCCGGAGGTCGAGCCTTGTCCTCCGGGTAGCTGGACTGCATGGGTGGCATCGAAAATGACCGGCACTCCAAGCTGGCGCATGGTCACCAGTCCGCGCATGTCAACGATTAAATTATGGTAGCCAAAACTAGTGCCTCGCTCGGTCAGCATGATGCGGCTTCGGTCGCCGTCGCCAAACTTCAGCTTGTCCAATACCATGGCCATGTCCTCGGGCGCCATAAACTGTCCTTTCTTGACATTGACCACGCGGTTGCACCGGGCCGCTGCCAGCAGCAGGTCGGTCTGGCGGCAGAGAAAGGCGGGAATCTGAATTATATCCGCCACCTCGGCCGCCACATGAGCCTGTTCCGGCTGATGAATGTCGGTTAGAACCGGCACCTGCAATTGTTCCTTGACCTCGGCCAGAATATTCAGCCCGGCGGTGGGGCCGGGGCCACGATAGGATGCCCGGCTGGTTCGGTTGGCCTTGTCGTATGAGGCTTTGAAAACATAATTCACCCCGGCCCGGCGGCAATGCTCGAGCATCGTCTCGGCAATGTGCAGACAGGTGTCGCGGTCTTCGATCACACACGGCCCGGCAATCACCAGCAGAGGCGCCTGGTCACCAACCTCGACTGTTTGACCGATGGAGAATCCAACGGTGGTTTCCGTGTTCATGCAGATTCCCTTTTTCATTACGTTGCGACGCTTACGGTCGACGGTTACGGGCGACGATTGGGGTTTGGCTGTCTTGGGTGTTCAGAAATCCGAATGACGAAACGCCCAGGCCCGAATGAACTCCGAAGCTAAAAGCTTGAAACTCCGTGCATGAATTGACCGGGCTAAGTTATCCTCGGTAGATTTTGGCGAAGATTAGATGCAATTCCTTTGCTTCCCGCCATAAATCTTTCGCTTCACCTTGTAACTCTGGCACGGCCTTCGTCAGCATTCGAAGAAAAAACTTGGATTCACGGGCTTCACGCTTACAGATGGAAATCTTGTGTCGAAAATCTTTCTTTGAGACGGCATCATCTGCCTCACCATAGTTCGCCCCTATGCTAGTGCCAGCCCCAACCAGTTGATCTATAAGACGACGAGTTACAGGGGTTACGGGAACCTTTTGCGCATAACTGATAACCGCTTCTCCGAACAAAGCGGTACGCTCGTCCAGGTCGTATGGCTTGTTGCGTGCCTCGTTATATCTTTCGGTTTGGCCGTTGTTCATTGGTGCTTCATCCTTCCTTCGTGCTTGGCTCCCTAATTATTTCGTGCTTCCTCCGATCTTGGGTACTTGGGTGTTTCGTGCTTCCTTCGATCTTGGGTACTTGGGTGTTTCGTCATTCCTTCGATCTTGGGTACTTGGGTGTTTCGTGCTTCCCTCGCGCTTGGGTACTTCGTGCTTCCTCCGCACTGTTATGCCCCTGCTTTCAAGCATCCTTTCAATTTTTTGTACATCCTCCGGCCGGTCTACCCCAATGACGGGGTGTTCGGCCAGCAGCACCATAATTCTCACCCCGTTTTCCAGAGCCCGCAGTTGTTCGAGCATTTCACATCTCTCCAGTCGAGATTGCGGCCACTTGACGAACTTTTCCAAAAGTTTCCGGCGATAGGCGTAAACGCCCCAGTGCAGCAGCGGCGTGATTTTATCTCCGCCCTCCCGGCGACGGGGGATCAGAGAGCGGCTGAAGTACAGGGCATAACCATTGGCATCGATCACTACCTTGACCAGGTTTGGGTCTTCCGGGTTTTCGTTACACTTGTCGAACGGGATGGCGATGGTGCCCATGTCGCTTTGCCGTGCCACCATCTGCTGGACCAGGCGGTCGAGGGAAGCGCCGCGCAGCATTGGTTCGTCGCCCTGGACGTTGAGAATCAGGTCTCCGCGCCGTTCCTGAATCGCCTCGGCAATACGGTCGGTGCCGGTCTGGTGTTCGGTCTTGGTGATGACGGCCTGGCCGCCGAATGCGCGTACCGCTTCGGCGATGCGCCGGTCATCGGTGGCGACCAAAGTTTCCTGAACCAGTCTTGATTCTCCGACTCTTTCGCACACCCACTGAATCATCGGCTTGCCGGCAATCCGGGCCAGTGGTTTGCCGGGAAATCGCGTGCTGGCATAGCGGGCGGGGATCACCGCCGTGGTATAGGGCGGAGCGAGAATGCAATTGGTTGCCCGGGTCAGGTCTGCCGCCTGCCAGTCGGCGGCGGAGTCGTGGTTTTGGCCGAGCAGGACGGTCCGGCATCCAGCTCGTTGGCCGGCCTCGACATCCGACTCCTTGTCCCCCACCATGTATGAGCGGGTCAGGTCGATGTCCAGCTCCCGAGCAGCTTGCAGCAGCATTTCCGGCGATGGTTTGCGGCACCGACACTTGTCCTCCGGAGTGTGAGGGCAGAATTTCTCCGCGGCCGGCTCCACCTGGAATTCGGCCAGCAATTCCCGCAGTCGCCGGTTCTGTGCGGTTACCGCCGTTTGGTCGCAGAGGCCGCGTCCGACTCCTGATTGATTGCTGATAATGACCAACTGAAAACCGGCTTTGCTCAGACGGGCAAGCGCTTCGCCCGCGCCCGGCAGCAATTCCACCCCCTGTCCATGGTCGGCCAGATAGCCGCGGTCCACAATGACAGTGCCGTCCCGGTCAAGGAAAACCGCTCTGTTCATGCGTGTTTCTCCTCGCTTCGCAGTTGTTCGCGCAATTGATCCGCCGTCACCGGAGTGGTGCCAATTTTAGCGACCACCAGTCCGGCCGCGTGATTGGCCAGATTGGCAGCCTGCAAAGGTTGGGCGCCAGCCAGCATAGCGAGAGAGAATGAGGCGGTCACTGTATCACCGGCGCCGGAGACATCGAACACTTCGCGGGCTCTAGTCGGAATATGTTCGAATTTTCCGTCCTGGGTGAACAAGGCCATGCCGTCCGCTCCGAGAGTGATGAGCAAGAGCTGGCTGCGCCAGTCATGCATGAGCTTTGCCCCTACCTCCAGCAGCGGTCGGTCTTTGGCCAGGGGCAGAATGCCGTCCCGGTAGTAGGTTCCAGTCAGTCCGAATGCCTCCGCACGGTTTGGTGTCATCGCCTGCAATCCGACAATTTTAAAGCCGTGACTGGGGTGCGGGTCGAGAATGGTGAAGACAGAGTGTTGGTTGGCCAGGTCAACGATTTGCTGTACGAACTTGGAAGTCAGCAGGCCTTTGGCGTAGTCTTCGAAGACAATGCCGTCAAATTTATTCTCAGCAATCTCCGCCGCCAGGCGCTGGCAGAGCTTCGAACGCTCGCCGGAGGGCAGGGGGGTGGTTTCCTCGGTGTCAACCCTGACAATCTGCTGGCGGTTGCCGATGATGCGGGTTTTGACAGTGGTTCGGCGTCCTTCCAAGGCATCGACACCTTCTACGTCGATGCCCTGATCGGCCATGATTTTTCCGAGTTGTTCTCCTTCCTCGTCCTGGCCGACCACTCCGAACAAGCAGGCTTTTCCTCCGAGTGCGGTTATGTTGGCGGCTACGTTGGCGGCACCGCCCGGCGCCTTGGTAACACGGTTGACCTGAACGATTGGCACCGGCGCTTCCTGGGAAATGCGCGATGCCTGTCCCCAGATGTAGCGGTCCAGCATGACATCTCCAATCACCGCCAGTCGGTATTGTGAGAACCGTTCGAGCACCGAGTTCAGAGGGGAATCTGTCATGGATTGTCTTTCATTGGTTGCCGCGATTGACTGAGGTTGTCGTTGATCGAATATGCTGTTGCCCGCACCAGCGCCTGAACGGCTTGGTCAATGGCGGGCGGCGGCGGGTTCGGCACCAGTTCCTGGTCGGAAATTTGGTCGAGCATATCTCTGTACATCGACAAATCCCGGTTGATCTGCTGCCAGTGGTATGGGGTTATGCTCGGCTGGTGGCGCCGCATATAGGCTGCGATGCGGTCCAACTCCGCCGAGACCAGCCTCCAGGCCGCCCGGTCCACCTCCCGTTCGAGTGATTGACGGGGGAAGGTTGCGGCATGGCGCCGGGTGTGATCCAGAAGAATAATCGTTTCCTGTTCAATAATTTTATCCGGCACTATCTGCGCATAGTTCAATTGTCCCGGCAGCCACAGAGCGATCACCAGTTGCAGCAGGATCAAGGTTGCTATCAGTGCTTTGCTGAGACTGGCCGACCAATCCGCTCGGACAACAGCCCGAGCGCGGTCGCTGAGGCGCTGCAGGCGAAATGTCCAGTGCCCCACACGAATGGTGTCCCCGCTGGTCAGCGGAGTCGTGGGCTCGAGCGTCAGTTGGTGGTTGATATAGATCTCCAAGTCAGCGGCTCGGCGGTGCAGGAAGAAATCCCTTCTCCGCTGCTCGATTTCAAACCACACTTCATCCCCGCCCCTGCCTTCCTGGTCAAGCACCTGGCAGTCGCATTCGTCGCTGCTGCCGATGCGTGCCGTTTCCTGCTCAAACACGCCCAGCTCGGACCCGGTAAAAGAGTCCGCGTCATGTTTGAGGTTGTTACGTATGATCAACTGGAAGGGCACGCCGCCTCCTTGAAAATAAGAACTGATGCCTAAGCACAAATGAACGCCCTGTATTTAATCCAAAGCAATACTAGTCAGGCTAGGCCTGATTGACGGTGTTTTTTTCGGTTTTCGTTTTTTCTCCCGTTTTTCGGCGTTGCCCGGCTTTTGCGGCCCGCTTCTGGCGGGTGAAGACAATGCGGTCATTTTTGACCTTGCAGACCACCGCGGCTCCCTCCGGGTGCTGGCCTTGCAGGATTTCCTGGGCCAGAGGGTCTTCCAGATGGCGTTCGGCCATGCGCCGCAGGTGGCGGGCGCCGTATTCGGGGCGGTACCCCTTGTCGAGCAGGAAATTGATCGTTTCCTGGTTGGTTTTCATCTCGATATCGCGATTGCGCAGGCGCTGCTTAATACTGTCCAGTTCAAGCTCCATAATGCGTGCCAGGTCCGAACGGTCGAGCTGTCGAAAGACGACGACATCGTCGAGTCGGTTGATAAATTCCGGCCGGAATTGCTTGCGCAGATTTTCCTCCAAGTGGTCTCGCATGCGTTCGTAGTCGGCGGCGATTGTATCTTTCCGGGCAAATCCCATGCCGCCTGGCCGCTGAATTTCCCCAGCTCCCACGTTCGAGGTCATAACCACGACGGTATTACGAAAGTCAACCCGGTAGCCGACGCTGTCGGTCAACTGTCCTTCCTCGAGGATTTGCAGCAGCATGTTCATGACATCCGGGTGCGCTTTTTCGACTTCATCGAACAGTACCACCGAGTATGGTCGGCGGCGGACACGTTCGGTCAGTTGTCCTCCCTCGTCATGGCCGACATAGCCCGGCGGCGATCCGACCAGTCGGCTGACATTGAATTTTTCCATGTACTCCGACATATCGATTCGAATCAGGGCGTCGGGGTCGCCAAACATGAATTCAGCCAAGGCTTTGGCCAGCAGTGTTTTTCCCACCCCGCTCGGGCCCAGGAAAACGAAGGAGCCAATCGGGCGTCTCGGGTCTTTCAGCTCGGCGCGTGACCGGCGCATAGCGCGTGCGACTACCTCGACCGCCTGATCCTGGCCGATCACGGTGCGCTTGATTTCCTGTTCCATTTTGAGAAGTCGGGCGGTCTCCGCCTCGGCCAGCCGCTGAATGGGCACACCGCTGATCTTGGCCACGACGTGGCGAATGTCGTCAACCCCGATAGAAACCACCGTTTTATCCATTTCCCGCTGCCAGTTCTGCAGGGTTTCCTCCAGTTCGAGCTGAAAACGCTTCTCCTGGTCGCGCAAGTCGGCGGCCTCCTCGAACTTCTGGTCCTCCACCGCTTTTTCCTTGAGTTCCTGCACTTCCTTGATCCGAGTCTCAATTCCGGTTACGTCCGGAGGTCGTACCATGGCTGCAATACGGGCGCGCGAGCCGGCTTCGTCAATAATGTCAATAGCCTTGTCCGGCAGATGGCGGCCTGAGATGTATCGGTCGGAAAGCTGCACCGCGCTGGCCAGCGATTCGGGTGTGAACTTAACATGGTGGTGGGCTTCGTACTTGTCTTGCAGTCCGCTAAGAATGGCCACCGATTCCTCGCGGCTCGGAGGGTTGACCATGATTGGCTGAAACCGGCGTTCGAGAGCCGAGTCCTTTTCGATATACTTGCGATATTCGTCCATGGTAGTGGCGCCGACGCATTGTATTTCTCCCCGGGACAAGGCGGGCTTGAGAATGTTCGAGGCGTCCATTGCGCCCTCGGCACCGCCTGCTCCGACGATGGTATGCAGTTCGTCGATAAACAACACAACATTCCCGCTCTGTCTGATTTCCTCCAGGACAGCCTTGATCCGCTCTTCGAACTGGCCGCGGTACTTGGTGCCTGCGACCAGCAGCGGCAGATCCAGTCCGACCACCATCCGGTGGCGGAGCAACTCCGGAACTTCACCTTGGACGATGGCCTGGGCCAGGCCTTCGACAATGGCCGTTTTTCCGACACCAGCCTCGCCGATCAGCACCGGATTGTTCTTGGTTCTTCGGCAGAGCACCTGAATAACCCTTTCAATCTCATCGCTGCGCCCAATCACCGGATCGAGGGCGTCTTCCCGGGCCAGGTCAGTCAGGTCGCGACCAAAGGCTTTCAAGGCGGGCATTTTATTTTTTTCAGACTGTTTTCCGCTGCCGGAGCGGGCCGGT
>SLNM01000055.1 GCA_007133055.1 Lentisphaeria bacterium | reverse complement strand
GGCGGAGAAAAAATACGCGTCTCCTTCCCGGTCGAATTCACCGGACTCGGGGTCAGACGATTTTATCTGAAGAGCAGCGACCGACCGGTGCGCCATCTCGAATCTCTGCTGATCGCTCCTCTGACCGCCCGCAATCGACATCTCGAAGTCTCTGTCGCCGCCAATGGTTCGCTTGCGATTCTCGACCTGGCTTCGGGAGAACTTTATGAAAACCTGCTGGAATTCGAGGACTCGGGAGAAACCGGCGACGGTTGGTATCATGTGCCGCCGACCGCCGACCAGCGATTTTTTTCCAGCGCTGCGCCGGCGGTGATTTCAGTCCGCGAACAAGGGCCGCTCCTGGTCACGTTCGTGGTGGAAAAGACCATGCTCCTGCCGCCGGAAATGGATTGGCTCCGAAACCGGCGCTCGCCGGAGCGCGTGCCGCTGACCATCATCAGCGAAATAACTCTGCGCCGGGACTCACGCCAGGCGGAATGCAAAGTCAGGGTGGACAATCACGTCAAAGACCATCGCCTGCGGGCGTTGTTCCCGACCCATGTCAAAGGCGAAGACTATTTCGCCGCCCAGCCTTTCACCGTCGTCAGAAGACGCCGCGGCATCGACCGGGAAACTGCGGGCTGGAAGGAATGCGATACCGAGGAACGCGATTTCTACGGATTCGTCGGCCTCGGCGACGGCCGCCGGGGACTGGCGATCATTGGTGGACATGGGCTGCATGAGGCGGCGGTGCGCGACGACCAACCGGCCACGGTCACGCTTACTCTTTTTCGCAGCTTTACAAAAACAGTCGGCACCCCGGGTGAAATTCGCGGACAACTATTGCAGCCGCTCGAGTTCGACTTCGCACTCGCCCCGTTCGCCGGCGAACCCGACTTCAGCCGCCTGCTATGGGCGGCAATGAAACTGCGCTGTCCTCCGTCGGCCAGGCAAAGCAAAGGCATTGAACTCAAAGCGCGCGCCCCTTTCATCGCCCTGGAAAAGGGCCAGGCCATCGTGTCAGCCGTAAAGCCAGCGGCAACAGGGAGCCGGACAATCCTGCGCTTGTACAACCCTGATGATGACCGGCGGATCGAGGAAAGAATCGTTTTCGACCGCCCGTTCAAACAGGTCAATCCAGCTACCATGGAAGAGGTCGTGGACAATGAACGGGTGTTGGCAAGAGACCAATCGGTGCTCGGCATCTTTCTCGACCCCGGCGAAATCGCCACCCTGGCAGTGGAATGGTGAGACTTGAGAAAGTTCCGGCTCAGGGACGGACTTGCCACATGTCATCGGGGATCGGCTCGTCGACCCGTGCATTAAGAAATTCAATCGTGGTGATGCTGCCGTCCCCCTCGGTTATCTCCAGTTGGCGCAGATAGACATTGTCGGCGCAGAAAGTTACTTGCACCAACGCGATCACGTTTTCGAAAGCCGTTCCCGGGATCGGCTTGAACTGCACTATGTATGGGGCTTTTTGTTCGATCTTAATATCATAGGTATCGAGCAGATCGAGATAGCGCCCGGAGAACCACACGGTCATTTGTTCCACGGCCTGCTGCATGGCCGGGTCGCGGTCGAGCCGCAGGGTCTGAACCCGGTCGGTCTCCTCGTCCCACTGCGTCAGTCTATGGCCTTCGATAACCATTCTATACCGAAGTGGCTGGTCGGCCTGCCAGGCCACCCGCCCCGGAGTTTCCACGGCCATTCGCCCCTGGATCACCAGTTCGCGGTCGAACACCGCCATTTGCTTGGTCTGGACATAGTCCGCCTGCACCGTCCTGATCTGAGCCATGGCATCCTGCATGCGGCGCAGCTGCTGCTCCAACGGCTCTTCTTCGTCGGGAACCATGCTCTCCCGTGATTGTTCGCCAAGCGTGGCTCTCCCCGTTTCATTCGCAACCATCCCCGGTTCGGCGACGGGCAGGCGCTCCGGCTCACCCGTCTCAGCACCTGCCAGCCGCGAAAGTGAAACGGCAACCAGCCAGCAGACCCCGGCCAGAACAGCGAGCATACGGCACCATCCGGTCCAGCCTTGCAATGTTCGCTGTCGTCGTCCGTCTGTCATGCCACACCTCCCTCCTGATAAATATTCACTTCCCCGCGAGTTATCTCCTGGCCATCGCGCATGATCACTCCCTCACCCACCCCGAATGATCCAAGCCGGCTGAGTTTGCGTACCCGCACCTGCAACCGGTCCCCGGCCCGGATTGGCTGCCGCTGCTCGAAGCCTTTGGCGGACAACAGGTAGCCACGATGCTCGACAGTGGATTTCGGGGGGGGATGAAAACCATGCATGCAGGCGAAAGCCTGGGCCACGATTTCAATGCAGGCGGCCGGCTCCAAAACTCCGTGCTCGTCGACCAGATGGCTGCCTTTTGCCGGCACTCGCAGTTCAAGTTCGGCAGTTCGCTCGCCAACCGACAGAATCCGCTCGATCAAACGAATAGGCGGTTGATGGGGCAAAAAAGGCTCGGCATTGACCGGCATCGGCTGGATGGAGCCGCCTGAAACCAACCAGCACATGGGGTCGGCGGCCAGATAATCGCCGGTCAGTTGATAGGCGGCGCCGCGGCAGCCGTAGCAGACATCCGCCTTGGCGCAGGATCCGCAGGGCTCCTTGACGCGTCCTTTATGGTTGCGCAAGTTTTCCATCACTTCACTTTGCCCGAGGATTTTCCGCAGCGGTTCCTGCCGGATACTGCCCAGGGGAATGGTTACACCAACGCATGGCATAACCTCGCCTTTAGCATTGACCAGGCAAGAGTACTGATGACGCAGACAACTGTTGCCGACCAGTGGCGGCTGCGGCTGCCAATGACGGTTAAATTCACGGCGGTCAATATCGGCCAGCGCATCGAACAGCCGCCTATGCTCCTCCGGCGATACCTCGAGGTTGGAATTATGGTCGACCGCCCTGCCCTGCGGGGTTATCATCTCGAAATACGGCTCCACCTGCTGGCTGCGCAGCCAGCGCCAGAGACCGATCATTTCCGACAGATTCTGGCGGGTAATCACAGTGCTCACCGCCAGTCTTTTGCCCGAAGCCGGGTAACCGGCCGCCCGCAGCCGCTCGAAGGCGGACCAAATTATCCCGTGCGCATCGGTTCTCCCGGTCATTTGATTCTGCAAATCAGGATCGAAACTGTTCAACTTCAGGACCACCGCCACCCCGTGCTCATACATGAAGCGGGCGTTGTCCTCGGTCATGCAACTGCCATTGGTAAACATCTCGACCCGCATGCCGGAGTCGCAAATCAATTTGATTTTCTCGCGGATCAGCGGATATATCATCGGCTCCCCGCCAAGCAGAATTATCTTTTCCGCTCCCATCTCACGGGCCTGACGAAAGACCGAATCGATTTCCTCGGAGCCCAGGGTGCTACTGTCGTTTTGCACGCTGTTGTAGCAATAGGGACAGCGAAAGTTACAGGCGCGAGAAAATTCAATCTCCATGGACAGCAGTCCACGCCTGGCGACCGCCTCTTTGATTTGTTGATGGCTAAAGCCGAAGCCGTCAACAGGATTGGGACAATGAGCGCTCATTCAGCCTTCCTTCGATCAAGAAAGCGCATTGGCTTCCGATAATTCCGTGAAAAAACCTGGGCTCGGATTACCGACAGTGGTTCAACTACCACCTCGAGTTTGACCCGCAGGCAGGTTTGGAGTTTCTCGACAATTCTCTTTTCGGCACCGTTTTCCGTCCCGGACACCGCCACATGCACAGTCACCTGGTCGGACAGGGTTTGGCCCGAGGCGACTTCGAGATAGTGTTCCTCGACCTCCGGCAACTGATCCAGAGCCGCCGCAATGGCGCCCGGATAAAGAGTGGTTCCACGCACTTTCAGCATCTGATCGCGCCGGGCCAGGATCGGTCCGAGCCGGATCGTGTTACGACCGCACGGACAAGGTTCATCCAAGATCATGCTCAGGTCGCCAGTGCGAAAACGCAGTAGCGGCATGGCTTCCACCGCCAGGGGGGTCACCACCACTTCCCCAACCTCGCCAACAGGCAACGGGCATCCCTGCGCATCGACGATCTCCAAGATCGCCAAATCAGGGTGCAAATGGCCGCCGCACTGTTGACCGCACTCGCAGAAGGTGGTGACAATTTCAGACGAGGCATAGGTGGAACAAACCGTTGCGGCCCATAGCTGCTGCAATTGCTCGGTTACCGGCAAGGGTTGCATGAACCGGTCGCGCAGTGGTTCGCCAATGCAGACCAGGGTCCGAACCCCGGCCGCCGACGGGTCAACCCCGTCCGCCTGCAAATAACGCCCCAGCTTAAGCAGAAAGGAGGGAACTCCCACCAGAACGCTCGGGCTTAGCCGACGGATAATTTCCTGGTGCCCGGCCATCGTGCCATGACCGTTTCGAACTGCCGCCGCACCAAGGCTGCGCAGCCCCAGAAAATAGGCCAGCCCGGCGATGAAGCAACGATCCATGGTGCAGGTCAGCAGCACCGTGTCTTTGGCTCCCACCCCGGCTGCGGCCATCGATTGGTGCTCGTTGTAGGCCAGGCGCTGCAAATCACGCTCCGTATAAACGACCCGGGTGGGAATTCCACTGGTGCCGGAGGAAAAGACAATGTCAACCACCTTTTCATCGGAAACCGCCTGGAAATCCTGATTGTGCCGGGCTAAGTCGCGCTTGTCGGTCAGTGGCAGGACGGACAAATCCTCGGCAGACCAAAGCTTATCGAGGTTGAGCCCCAGCTCGGACACCCAGCCTCGATAGTATGGGGAGTGACGCAGCGTGTATTCGAGATGGCGTGTCAGCAAATCCTGCTGCACTCGGCGGATTTCAGACAGTGGTTCGAAAGCAAGTCGGGCATGAGCCTGGAACAAGCTCTTTGCCTCCGGGCGAAGTCCGTTTGCGGGCGCCATCCGACCGCCGTCCAGCCGGGCTCGGAATTTTTCTTTATCCTGCTTGGTCGGCCTGCCGATCATTCCTGCCACCTTAAACACAATCTGATATGTTTTATGAAAATCTAAAAAAATACTGTTCGCGGTCAAGAACCACAGTGAACCAATGGTCAGTTGTCCTACGAACCAAGGGAAGACTCAGGGGAGCCTTCTTCAATGCTCCGCAAATGACGGTCGATCGTCTCCCGCACGGTGTTTTTAAGCTTGAACACCGTAAGATCGCAATAAGCCGGCCATGGCAGAGCCGGCAATTTGTCCAGGCGCACTCTGCCGGGACGCAGGAACCAGGCTCCCTTGGGCATGACTTTCTCGCTACCGGAAATAGTCATGGGAATCACCGTTGCCTTTTTCTGCTGAATCAGACGAAAGACCGCACTGTTAAACGGCCCCATAGACCTTCCCCTGGAACGGGTGCCTTCGGGGAAAGTGCCCAGGCAAACCCCCTCGTCGAGCAATTGTCCGGCCCGCCGATAGAATTCCGAAAGGCTCAGGTCGTGAATGCTGAGATAGCCCGCCAGCCTGGCCAGAACCCCGTACACGGGCAGACGCAAAGCCCAGGACTTGGCTATATGCACCCCTTCCACCGGGGAGTAGGAGAAAAAAAAGGCGTCCATTGCCGAACGATGATTGCAAACAAAGACTATGGACTGCAAATTGTCCTCGGGCGCCCAGTCCCGGTATTCGACTCGGACAAAGGGCCAGCCACAGGCAATGACCGTTCGTCCGTACCAACGGATAATCCGCCGCAACCGGTACATTATCCGGCGCCGCGACTCAAAGCATGAAGCAACTGCCAGAAACGGAACGGCCACTAAGATGAAGAGAGTCGTGGCGAGTAGAAACAAGGGCCAGAAAAGCAGGTTCTGAAAGAGCATCAAACAGCTCCGCATCAAATTTGCTGCTCCTTTTTCAATGTTTCTATATAGACGTACAAATCTTCCAGGGTGCGAATCTGTCGCACCCGCATATCATCCCTCACCTGAACATTGAACTCCCGCTGCAAGGCCACGATCAAATCAACCACGTCCAGGCTGTCAAGCCCAAGGTCTGAAAAGATATGCGCCTGCGGGTGCAGCTTATCGGGCGCCAGCTCGAAATCGAGTTCAAACACCTTGTCTACCCGGCTCCTAATCGTCTGATCCGCCATTATACCGCTCCCGTCAACGGGCTGTGCCCGTGTGAATCATCCTTTGAACCGCAAAAAACGCAACAAGAGTTTGAATATAGGAAACCAATCGTCTATTGCAAGCAGTGGCAGGACGGCATGGCAGACAGGCAGGCAACATTTCGTGAAAATAGCCAAGAAAACATCGTCCGGCTATTTCAGGACGGGATTGTCCGCCGCCGGGAGCAGGCTCTCTATTTGTATGTGTTCGGAAAGCTGCCGCCCTGCCTGCTCCAAGCGCTGGCGACTGGAGAGAACACAACTCCTGCTCTGTTGCATTCCGGCACGCAGTACATCCAAACCCGTTTGCCGTACTTCCTCGGGAGAAACCGTAAGCAACTGCCGGCGGCGCCGGCGACGGATTTCCGGAGTCAGTTCGCATAAATACCGTGCAAAGCTCAGTTGAGTTGCCGAAGCGGGCCGCAGCGGTCTCTGGTTGTACTTGGCGCAAGCGATGCGGGCACGGTCCAGAATCTCAGAATCGAGCCGGAATGATTCCAGGTAGTCAGGCAGCGCGGAGCAAGTATTGATGGTGCTGACAATATCAGGGTCCTGCGAGGAGACCAGTCTCAGCAGAGTCAGCCCTGGATCGTAGACGCAGCCGGCACCGTAGGCTCCGCCGCGCACCCGGACATTCTCCCACATGTAATCGTAGTTCAGAATCTGCGCCAGCAATTTCAACGGCACCGACCGGGGATCGTCAAAGGCGGGGGCGGGCAGGCAGACTGCGCAGTATGCGACATCGGCCATGAAAGCCAACCCCTCCAAAGACCCCGCCGCATCCGGAAGCGCCACCGGGCATCCGCGCTGCCCGGACCGGAACTGGCCGGGGGTCATTTGCCGATGTAATTTCTCGCTCCAGGCAACCACTTGCTCCGCCTGAGCAGAGCCGCCACTAAAGGAAACAGTCAATGGCCGTCGTCGCTGCAAGTGTTTTTGGATGGCCTCCAGACGTTCGACCATCTGATCGGCCAAACGGTCGAATTCAAGGCTCAAACGATTAAGCAAACGTCCCTGAGGCATGCCACTGGTCTGCTCGGCCAGAGCCGCAAGCGGAGAGATTGAGCGGGCGGCGTGCAGAGCGGCCAGCCGATGGCCGTTGGGAACAACCGCGCCGATCCACTGTTCACGCGCCTGCTCGATGACGTCCCGCAAACGTTGCCGGTCGGAAAAATCAAGGGACAGAAGCAGCTCTTCGGCCAGCGCCAAAGCTTGCGGCAAAGTCTGATCCAGGGCGACCAGATCAACAGTGAACTGAGTGTTTAGCTGCTCTGAGTCGGATGCCGAGGTGGCGGTAAAAATGTCCGCCTGCAAAGTGGCGGCGGCGCCGGCGATGCGCCGAGCCATCACTTCATAGTTCGCTCTCGCTGTCCCCAGTTGCGAGAAGAGCATGCAAAACAAAGGGAGCCAAAGCCACATGTCATCAGGCAGGTCAGACAGGTCGAAACCTATTCTGAGATAGTTAATTTGGTTAGTGAAAAGATGATTGTGAATAAACACCACGTCCTGTTGTGGCTGTGAGATTTGACAGGGGATTTCGCGCGGCTGGTCGGGAATGGCCGAGACCGGCAATTGCGGCAGTGTAGCCAGTTCGGCCGGCGAATTCGGTCGTTTTTGCTGCTCCGCAAAACAGGCCGCGTCCTCCTTGATTTTTATGATCTCCGCCTCGCTCATCCGAGCCTTGGTCGCCGCCAGCTTGTCGGCCAGTTCCTGATCGTTGCGCCGTTGCATATCGCAGTCCGGCACCAGAGTCATGGTCAGACGATGGCGATTGTGCAACAGACGAGCAGCCAGCAGATCGGTCAGCCATTTCGGGTCCTTTTTGATTTTCTTGGCCAGCCGATCCAGGGTTTCACTGGTCTGATAGCCCGTCAACGGATCAAGGTCCCAGTTCCAATAGTTATAGGCCCAAAACATCAGCTTGAGAGAATAGTTACGGTTGATTTCCCGCTGGCTGTACTGCATTTGATGAAAGGCCACAGCCAGTCGTTCCGCGTCAAACCCCTCTTCAACCGTTGTTTGCAGGGTCTGCAATATCAAAGCTTCGACCGATTCGGTGCATTCTTCCGAAACCCCCTTCAATCCAACCTGAAAAGTGGTCTCAAAAACCCCGCCGTGATAGCCGGACGGGGTCAGCCCCTTGCCTAGATGAGAGTCAATCAGAGCCTTGTGCAAAGGTGCCGAAGCATGCCCGAGCAGCAGACGGGAAAGCAAATGCATGGCCAGATCAACCAAGGGGTCGGAGCAGTCGCCAACCAGCCAGTTGACGCTGACCAGCGAGTCTTTTGAGGGATCAGCTTCGGGGTCCGCAGGATAGGCTTGGCGCACACGGCGCGACCGCTGCCAGGGGGGCTGCGCGGGTATTGAACTGTCCGGTTCCACGGACAGCGGCGGGCAATCCCGCAGCAGCGGTTCGAGATAGGCTAGGTGATCGAGGGTGGGGATGTCGCCGCAGATAAATATACGCGCATTGGAGGGATGATAGAATCGACGGTAAAAATCAATGAATTGCTGATAGCCCAGGTCGGGAATCGCCGCCGGATCCCCGCCGGAGTCCCGGCCATAGGGAGAGTCCGGAAAAAGATGCTTGTCCACCATGCGCTGATGATATGAGTCGACATTCGAATAAACCCCTTTCATTTCATTGTAGACGATGCCGTTGATGCGCAACGAGCTGGATGCCGGATTCTCAGGCTTGGTCAACGCTAAGTGATGCCCCTCCTGCCGCAAAGTCTGGAGAGTGATGCGGGGGTGCAGAACGGCATCGCAGTAAACCCCGACCAGGTTGAAATAGTCCTCTCGAACATTGCTGGCCGCAGGATAGTAAGTGGCATCCGAGTCGGTCATGGCATTGAGAAAAGTGGCCATGCTTCTTTTCAGCATCTCGACAAAGGGGTCTTTGACCGGGAATCGCCGGGAGCCGCCGAGTACGGCATGCTCCAAAATGTGGGGGACTCCGGTATCGTCGGGAGGCGGTGTGCGAAAGGCAATGGAAAAGAGATTCTCTTCGTCGTCTGTGTGCAGGTGAAGAAGCCGTGCGCCAGTGACCCGGTGAACCGCCTCCACCGCCCGGCCACGAACCTGAGGCAATGGTACAACTCGACTAATCAGGAATCCTTCGAGCTGACAACCCGGACTTATGCTGGACTGGGATTTGGTCATAAGCGGTTGTGCCTATATAATTTGAAGTTACAAGGATCGGAGATCGGAGGTTGTTCCTTCGTCTGTGCGCTGTCCGGGCAAAAAGTATGGCTGGTGGCGAGTTCAACCGGCGATTTCCACGGACAAGGGGGTCAGTCTTTCCTGCGTTTTTTGACCTCGCGCAAGATTCTGGCATCGTCCTGGTGGCGTGGATCGT
>SLNM01000373.1 GCA_007133055.1 Lentisphaeria bacterium | reverse complement strand
TGTTTAACCTCACTTGCGCACCTAAAAATTTTCAATTAAATTACCGATTCAGGGAAACATGACATGGGCAAGGAAAAAAGAGAAAACAACAAATCTTCCGAACCCGACCCCTTTTGGCTGGCGCATCGGGACCGTCGGAATCGCACTCATTTTTGGCGACGCCCCAGTCGTCGCGAGCAACACCGTGAGGAGTTGATGCGGGACTGGTTTGGTCCGGACCTGGCCCGCGGTGAAATACTTTCACGCAAATTGCCGGCTTGCCCCCTGGCCGATCCGTTGGACCAACTGCTGCGTGAGTTCGGCCGCGGACACCAGGTGGTTCTGGAGCAAATTCGCGAGAAATGGTCGGAACTGGTCGGCTCCGACATTGCCCGCCAGACCCAGCCGGTTGGCCTTCGCCAGCAATGTCTCGAGATTGAAGTCAGCAATTCCATGTGGCTTTACGAACTTGAAACCAGAATGAAACCTCAGTTGACCGAACGTCTGGCAGGTTTTTCAGACCAGCAAGTGCGCACTCTGCGCCTAGTGCCGGCCGGTCGGAGAAGAGCAGGGCAGGCGCCGGGATGAATGAATTTATAAGTGGAACCGGTTGACGCTTACGTCGGCGCGCACGGATTAGGATGCGCCTTCGACAATAATAATTTGTGCTTCAAGCACTGACAGAAACAAACAGAAAAGGAGATGGCCGATGAGTTTGGCAACCATAACTGCGGCAATCCGCGACATCCCCGACTTTCCCAAGCCGGGAATCGTGTTTAAAGACATTACGCCTTTGCTGCAAGACCCCGAGATGTTCAGGGAAACCGTTGACTTGATATCCGCTCCGTGGCATGACCAAAGCATTGACTTGATTGTCGGCATTGACGCCCGCGGCTTTATTTTCGGTTCGGTAATGGCTTATCAGATGGGGGTTGGCTTCGTACCGGTTCGAAAGCAGGGAAAACTGCCATGGTCGAGTTTCAAGGCGGAATACGACTTGGAGTACGGAACCGGAACGGTGGAGATGCATATTGACGCGGTCGCCGCCGGCCAGCGGGTGTTGATTGTCGACGACCTTCTGGCTACGGGGGGCACCGCCCGGGCCGCCATCGAGCTGGTCGAACAGGCCGGCGGCGAGGTTGTGGGGGTTCAGGCTGTGATCGAGCTGGCATTTCTGAATCCGCGTCAGAAGCTGTCCGACCAGTTGGTAAGGTCATTGATTGTCGTGTCATAGCTGTAACGGCTGGAAAAGTGAGTTCTCAGGCACAAGATGGGCAGAGCAAAACGAGAAATATTCACCGGGGTCGAAATTGGCACTGCGACCGTCAAGGTTGTCATGGCCGAGCTGGCCGAGGATGACATTCTGCTGGTCTGCGGTCTGGCCGAGGAACCACTGCCCTTGCGACAAGTGGTGAAAGGCGAAATTGTCGAGGCGGAAGCGGTTGCCGACCACTTGGCCCGGGCCTGTTCCAATGCCGAATCAATGGCCGGGCGCAGTGTCGATCACATGTTTCTGGCGGTTACCGGCGCTCACATCAGGAATATGAACAACACCGGGCGCGTCAGAGTTAATCGTCAGGACCGAAGGATTACCGACGACGACGTTGTCGCGGCTCATGAGAATGCCAAGAACTACCCATTGCCGATCGGCCAGCAGATGATCAACCACTGGGATCGGCGCTATGTTGTTGATGCCACTCGTGAAGCACTGAATCCCAGCGGCTTGATCGGCGACTTGGTGGAAGCGGAAATCCATGTTGTCTACGGTCAGCTCAACAATCTGATGACCAGCAGCCAGTTGGTGGCCGACCTGATGAACCGGCCGCTGTCTGGCATTTTCTTTTCCGGGATCGCTTCCGGGTACGCCGTATGCAGTCCTTCCGAAATGCAGCGTGGCCGACTGGTTATAGACCTGGGGGCGGGAGTGACCGAATATGCGGGCTTTCATGGGCCGGGAGTTTTTCATACCGGCCAGGTGACGGTGGGATGCCAGCAAATTGTCAATGACCTTTCACTGGGGCTTGATCTTTCCTATGCCAAGTGCCAGAAAATTCTTCTTCGCCTGGCCGAGTACGGCTCCGCCATCATGAGCCTGGATTCGCGGCGTGTGCTCGATATTGAATCGCTTGGCAAATCCATGCGGCAGATTCCGTTCTCGACAATTGAAACCATTGTCGAGCTGCGTTTGCGCGAACTGTTCGAAGTCATCGTCGATGACCTGCGCCGGCAGGATGTACTCAGGCGGCTGGGCATGGGGGCGGTGGTCACCGGTGGCGGCGCCGAGATTCCGGCGGTTGACAGGCTGGCGCAGCAGGTACTGGCCATGCCGGTGGCGCTGGGATGGCCGCGCCAGGTGGAAAGTCTTCACAGTCATCCGGTCTCACCACGCTGGGCCACGCCGTTGGGGTTGATCCGACTCGGCGCCTTCGCCCTCAATATCGAAGCCTATCAACCATCCTTCCGAGAAATGCTGAAAGCCGACTGGAAGAATTTTTCAGGCCTGCTGACCCGCGCCTTCCGGTGGTGAACGCCAGCCCTCGCCGTCATGAAACTCGCCTGCCAGCCAGCGTTTCCGGCATTTTTCAAGCAGGGGTGGCGACACCAGTATCGGTTCGCCCTCCACTGTGGTCAGCATTTGCACCGTGTATCCGGTTGCGGCCAGACTGCCGCGGGCGTGTCGGACTTCGTACTCGATGTTCAGACGCGCTCCCTCGTTCCACACCAGGCGGGCGGTGGTCGTGACCTCCTCGCCCAGCCTGACCGGTGAGAAATAATCGACATGGAACTGTACTATCGGGGCGAGGAGCTTGGCTTGGATGAAGTCTTCGTAGCTCATACCGCATGCACGGCCAAGTGTTTCGTTGCTCTGTTCGAAGCAGTGAGCGTATCGTCCATGCCAGAGTATGCCCATGGGGTCCGCATCGCTGAAGCTGACTCTTCGATTGACCCGGACCTCGATCGGTGGTGGGACCTTGGGCAGGCGCGGAAAATAGTGTTCCCGGCGCCGGCGCGGCAAACGACTGACTACAGGCGGCTTCGGCGATACAGGCATATTAATTCGACTCTCCGAAAGAGTTGGCTGGCGAGGCTTCGGCGCGGGCGAACAGGCGTACCTGGGCCACTTTTTCACCGTTGCTGGTCAGGTCGGCGCTGAGACGAATCAGACCCGATTCCGAATCGGGTCTGACCAATCCCCGCATTTCAATTTTCCGGCCGGCAGTGACAGGCGTGAAAAACTTGGCCGTCTTCAACCTTTGCATACTCAACCTGGTATCGGTTGCCAGTTCGCCGGCGACCAGGCAGGCCATGATGATGCAAATCCCCGGCAGTACGGGATGTCCCGGGAAGTGCCCCTGAAAACCGACAAAATCGGCGGGCAGCCTGAAGTCGGCGGAAAAAGTTTCCCCGCCGTCCTCAGACCGCACCGACATTGCCTGACCTAGCTGGCGACGTATCCGATTCATCCAATATTCCTAATGAAGCAGAGACAAAACTAGCCTGATTAACTGGACTCAGCTCGCTCAACCTCGATGTCGGGACTTACTCTTTCCCGCAGAATGCGTTCCACGCCGTCTTTCAGCGTTACCATCGCATGGGGACAGGACCCGCAGGCACCTTGCAGTTCAACCTTGACCAGATTTCCCTCTATAGAAACAACCGACAAGTCGCCGCCGTCGGCTTGCAGAGCACCCCGCAGCTCTTCTAAAACTTCCCTGATCTGCGCTTCCTTTTCCATTCTTATAACTCCTTAATTAAGTTCCGCTCTCTTTCAATTAGCCGTCATGGTTTTCCAGAGATTGGATTTGTTCCAGCAACCGCCGCCGGCGATCCTGGAATTCATGCAGCCTTTCCCGCTCCCTTTCAACCACGGAAGACGGTGCATTGCCGACGAATTTTTGGTTGGCCAGTTTCTTCTGAACGCTCTTGATGCGTTCGCAAATTTGACCGTGCTGCTTGCTCAATCTTTCCTTTTCAGCTTCGATGTCAATTACCCCAGCCAGAGGGAGATAAGCGGCTCCCAGACTGGTCACGGCAGTACCCGCCGGACCTTGCGGACTAATTTCCTGATCAATCTCCACCTCGCTGGCGTAAAGCAGGAATTCCAGCGACACCGGGTCTTCCCGCAGAAACGACTCCTCTTCCGGACCTTTGGGGCGGATTAGTACCTTGAGCTTGCGGCCGACCGGGATTTGATAGGCCGCCTTGATGTTGCGGACCGCTCTGATCATGGCAAATTTATCTCGCACCTGAAGAATCACTTGCCGGTCTATGCCGAGCCGTTCCCGGCAGTCCTCGCTCAGTGGCAGAGGCCATTCCGAGTACATGATGGACTCGTCCTTATTGCAGAAGCCGAGAGCATGGTACAGTTCTTCGGTAACAAACGGCATGACCGGATGCAGCAGACGCAGCAGGCCGGCCATAACGTAGTCGAATATGCGCAGTGTCAGACTTCTTCCAACCGCCTCACCCGAATTCAGAATCGCCTTTGCTGATTCCAGGTACCAGTCACAGAACTCGTTCCAGACAAATTCATAGACCGCATGGGCGAATTCATGAAAATGAAAGCAGGCCAGGGACTCGGTGGCGGCGGCCACAGTCTCGGAGTAGCGGCCCAGTATCCATTGGTCGTCGGAGCGCAGATTGTCCCCGGCAAGCCCGTCGAGGTGCGCCCAGTCCGGGGTCGATTCGCCGTGGTGCAAACGAAATCGCGCGGCATTCCATATTTTGTTGGCAAAGTTTCGCCCGATCTCGCACTTCTCATTGCTGTAGCGGATATCCTGCCCGAGCGGCGCAATGTATATGATGGTGAAACGAAGAGCGTCGGCGCCGTAGGTGTCGATCACCTCCAAGGGATCGGGTGAGTTGTTCAGACTTTTGGAAAGCTTGCGCCCCTTTTCGTCCCGGATAATCGAAGTGAAGTAAACATCGCGGAAAGGAATGTCGCCGACAAACTCCAGCCCCGCCATTATCATGCGGGCGACCCAGAAAAAAATGATGTCGGGACCGGTGACCAAGGCATCGGTGGGGTAGAATTTTTCAAGTTCCGGGCTGTCTTCGGGCCACCCGAAAACCGAGAACGGCCAAAGCCAGGAGCTGAACCAAGTATCGAGTACATCCCGGTCCTGGTGAAACTCGGAACCGTTGCATTTCGGGCACATCCCAGGGGTCTGGCGGGAGACCTCGATGTGGTTGCATCTCTGGCAGTAGTAGGCTGGAATGCGGTGCCCCCACCAAAGTTGACGGCTGATACACCAGTCCCGAATGTTTTCCATCCAGTGCCGGTAGGTCTTGACCCAGCGATCCGGGTGAAAGCGAATGCGTCCGTCGGCAACCGCCCCCAGGGCGGGCTCGGCCAGAGTACGCATGCTGACAAACCATTGATTGGAGAGGCGGGGCTCAACCGGAACATGGCCGCGCTCCGAGTATCCCACCTGGTGAACATGCCGCTCGGTTTTCGCCAGCAGACCCAGCTCCTGCATCATCTCGACCACCGCCGCCCGGCACTCGAAACGGTCCATGTTCTCAAACTCGGCTCCGGCCGCATGGTTCATCCGACCGTCGTCGTGCATTACATTGAGCATGGGTAGATTATGCCGCCGCCCGATTTCGTAGTCGTTTGGATCATGGGCGGGGGTTACCTTGACCGCGCCACTGCCAAATGAAGGATCGACGTGTGTGTCCGCGACAATCGGTATCACCCGTTCAGTCAGAGGCAGACGAACGGTCTGTCCGATCAGGCGCTGATAGCGAACATCGTCGGGGTGGACCGCCACGGCAGTGTCCCCGAGCATGGTTTCCGGACGAGTGGTGGCTACGGCCACATGCCCCTGGTCGTTGCTTAGTGGATAGCGAAAATGCCAGAGGCTGCCCTGCTCCTCGCGGTAGACCACCTCTTCGTCGGAGAGAGCAGTGCAGGATTTGGGGCACCAGTTGATAATGCGGTGCCCGCGGTAGATCAGACCCTTCTCGTAAAGTCGGATGAAAACCTCCTGAACCGCCGCTGACAGGCCTGGGTCGAGAGTGAAGCGTTCGCGCTGCCAGTCGCAGGTGGCGCCCAGGCGGCGAAGCTGGCGAATTATCCGGCCTCCGTACTGCCGACGCCAGTCCCAGACTTTTTCCAGAAATTTCTCTCTCCCCAGGTCATGACGGGTGAGGCCCTCGGTTTCAAGTATGTAAGCCTCGACCCGGGCCTGGGTGGCAATACCGGCATGGTCGGTGCCCGGCACCCAGCAAACCTCGTGCCCGCGCATTCTGGCCTGCCGGACCAGAATGTCCTGGAGGGTGTTGTTGAGCACGTGCCCGAGAGTCAGAACTCCGGTTACATTGGGGGGAGGGATGACAATTGCGTAGCTCGGTCTGTCGCTGTCGGACCGACCCCGAAAATAGCCTCGCTCCTCCCAGCGCGGATACCATTTGGCCTCTACATCCCGCGGCTGGTAGGCCTTGGCCAGTTGCTGCTCGCTCATAAAACCAATTGCTCCTTGAAAAATGTTGGCGGCAACCTTAATTTATTCCAACTTTCGCCTGCTGCCACAGGTTCTCCAGTTCCTGCAGCGAGCAATCCTCCGGAACCTTGCCGCGCGCGGCCAATTTATCTTCGACTATTTCAAATCTTTTCCGGAACTTTTCCACCGTCGAATGAAGGAGGTCCTCGGCGAGATGCCGCCGGTACCGGCTGAGATTGACGACGGCGAACAGCAGGTCGCCGATCTCTTCGCCGACGGCCTGGTCGTCCGCCTTTGTCAGAGCTTCCCGGACTTCCGCCAGTTCCTCCTCGATTTTAGCGATTACACCGTCGATGTCCGGCCAGTCGAAGCCAACTTTGGCGGCCTTGCGCTGGATATTATGGGCGCGGTGCAAGGCAGGCAGACTGCGGGGGACGCCGTGCAGTCTTGACTGCTGCCGCCGCGGCCTTTCGCTGCGCTTGATCTGATCCCACTGTCTGAGCACCTGGTCGGCGGTGCCGAGCTTGCGGCCGGCAAAAACGTGGGGATGCCGCCGAATCAGCTTGTCGCAGATTCGCCGGGCCACTTCCTGGAGGTCGAATTGTTGGTTCTCGGCGGCGATCTGACAATGAAAAACCACTTGCAGCAGGAGATCGCCGAGTTCCTCGGCCATGTTGTTCTGGTTGTCGGCATCGATGGCATCGCACAGCTCGGCGGTTTCCTCGACCAAACATTCTCTGAGACTGCGGTGGGTTTGCTCGCGATCCCAGGGGCAGCCTTGCTCCGACCTGAGCCGGGCCATAATGTCAACCAGTCTGCGAACCTGGTCGGGAGCTTCCGAGCCGGGTTCGGGGTTGGCACCTGGTATATGCTCGGTCGAAGGGATTGGGTTGTCGCGCCGTGGTTTAATCATATTGCAAGTCAGTCCTCTTCCATGGTCCGGGCCATGACTTCCTCGATTGTCGTGATGCCCTGTTCGATTTTTCGCACCCCGGATTGCCGCAGGCTGATCATGCCTTGCTCGGCGGCGAGGGCGGCCAGCTCCTCTTCGGAAGCGCCATTGGTGATTGCCCGCGCCACTTTTCTGGTCACCGCCAGCATTTCATAGATGGCCACCCTGCCAAGGTATCCGGTATGCATGCAGGCTCTGCAACCGCTGCCTCGGAACAGGGTGGTTTGCGGTGAAATTTCAAGCTTGCCTACGAGAGCCGGGTCTGCTTGGCAGACTTCCTTGCAACGCTCGCAGATGCGTCTGACCAGGCGTTGGGCGACAATCAAGTTAAGGCAGGGTCCGAGCATATAGGTTTTCACCCCCATGTCCTGAAGCCTGGTGATAGTGGCAATGGCATTGTTGGTGTGCAGCGTGGAGAGCACCAAATGTCCGGTCAGCGAAGCACGCACCGCCATGTTGGCGGTTTCCAGGTCTCTAATTTCGCCGACCATGATAATGTCCGGGTCCTGCCGTAGAATTGAGCGCAGAGCGGTTGCGAAGGTCAGGCCTGCCGAGTTTCGCACTTGAACTTGACTGATGCCGGCGGACTTGTAGGGAATCTTGTACTCGACTGGGTCTTCGACGGTGACGATGTTCCTTTCGACTCCGAGCAGGTAGTTCAATCCTGAGTAGAGGGTGGTGGTCTTGCCGCTGCCAGTCGGACCGGTTACCAGGATCACGCCCTGGGGACGGTTCAGAGCATTCTGGAAGACTTGCATTTGCTCGGGCTCGAAGCCCAGCTCGGTCACCCCCTGCACCAGCTTGCTTTTGTCGAGCAGGCGCAGCACGGTTTTTTCGCCTTCGACAGTCGGCATGGTAGAAACTCTGATGTCAATGTTTTTTTGCCGCACCCGGAAGTGTCCGTCCTGGGGCAGGCGGGTCTGGCTGATGTCCATGCCGGCAAGAATCTTAATCCGCCCGTTGATTGCCGGCAGCATGCTTTTGGTGGGCGGGGTCAGCTTATGCAGGATGCCGTCGATCCGGATACGCACGTCAACCCCTCGTTCCTGAGGCTCGATATGCAGGTCACTGGCGTTTTTCTCTATGGCCTGGTGGATTAACAAGTTGACAAAGCTGACGATGGGCGCCTCGGCCGCGCCTTCTTCGAGAACGTCTTTCTCCTCGGCTTCTTCCTGCGCCGTCTCCTCCGCCTGCTCGCGGGCCTGCTCCTCCTGCAACAGCTTCTCGATATTTTTTTCCAGCCCGACCAACTTTCCGTATTCCCGGTCAATAGCCTGAACGATTTCGTCGTGATTGACAATCACCGGCTGGATACTGTAGCCCAGTTCATTTTCCAGGGAGTCCAAAGCTGCGAAGTCGGTAGGGTTGCTGGTGGCCAGCCTGAGCACTTTATTGTTCAGGGAGATCGGGAAGACTGTGAAACGCCGGGCCAGATGGTCGGGCAAAATACCGGTCACGGCCGGGTCGATTTCCAGTTGGTCAAACGGAACGTAAGGGATGCCTGTTTGTTCCGACACATCCAGCATCTGCATGCCGACCAAAGCGACCGCATAGGAGATTTTCTTACAGCTTTGCCCTTTGACTTTGATCAGCCACCGCAACACCTCCAATCCTGCTCCTGGCTTGGTTTTTCGGGCTAGGCCGCGTAGGAATTCACGGTTTTTCTGTTCTCTTTCGAGAGCTAGGTGAAGGGCGTCTCGCTCCCCGGCGCTGCTGGCGATCTCGGCGATGTCATGGTCGGAGAAAACATCGATTTCATCGGAAGGCAAAGGCGAACCGTCAAGCAGCGCCGACAATTTTTCCACCCCTTTTCCAGCGGCCTCTTCGAGCAATTCCAAAAGTGTTTTCTCGTTCTCGGCCAGAGAACGAAAAAAGTTAGTGCTCGCCCGGCTGTTCGAGCGGGATTGCGATTCCTCGAGTATCTCAATGGTCGCCACACTCATGTTACGGGCGGTTTTAATAATTTCCAGATGCTGATCGTTCATGGTTCCCCCTGAAATGCCTGCACTGCCTCCTCCGCCGTGGTGTGGATGTCGATCACCTGATGCAGCCTTAATAGTTCAAACAGGGCGGC
>SLNM01000031.1 GCA_007133055.1 Lentisphaeria bacterium | reverse complement strand
CGCCCCCAGCCTGTCGGAGGCGGCAAGAATACATGGCTGGACTATTCCCGAACCTCGCTAGCCTGATTAATTCAGCGGGCGATTATGATGGCGGCGCGAGTTGTTCGGCGGGTGAGTGTTTTCGTGCCGCAGTCAAAACTTAGGCAAGAGGAGCGCAATGAAATTAAAGCAGGAAGTGGTTGCTGGTTTCGCCCGTGTTTTCAACTGTTCCCCTGGGATCGTGGCCTACGCCCCCGGGCGGCTTGAGATTCTCGGCAACCATACCGACTACAACCAGGGGGTGGTGCTGAGCGCGGCGATTGACCGCGGCACAGTATTTGCAGTCGGCCCGCTGGCCGAATCGGCGGCCGGGATTTGTCAGGTTCATGATCTGCGCAGCGGCGACCAGGCCGAGTTCCGGCTGGACTGCCTGTCCCAGCCCCGGATGGGCGACTGGGCCAACTATATCAAGGGCATCGTGGTCGAGCTGCAGAAACGACAAATCGAGGTGCCGCCGTTTCAGGCGGTTATCTCCAGCACGGTTCCGCTGTCGGCGGGCATGAGCAGCTCGGCGGCTTTGGAGATGAGTACGGTTCTGGCATTGACCGAGCTGGCAGGGGTCGAATTGCCGAAGCTGGAATTGGCCCGCATCGGCCAGAGCTGCGAGAACGACTATGTTGGCGCCCGCACCGGCCTGATGGATCAGATCACTTCGCTCCACGGTCGGGCGGAGCACCTGGTCTTTTCCGATTTTCGGTCGCTTGCGGTCGAAACCATCCCCATGCCGCCGGGGGTGAGCATGGTGGTTGCCAATTCCATGGTCAAGCATGTCCTGACCGGCGCCTACAACGAGCGTCGCTCCCGCTGCGAGGAGGCGGTGGCCACTTTGGCCAAACACTTGCCGGAAGTGACCGCTCTGCGCGATGTAACGCGGCAGCAACTGGAACAGTACCGGCATGAGCTGGATATCACCGCCTATCGTCGAGCTTTGCATGTGACCGGCGAGAATGAGCGGGTGTTCGCCGGAATCGAGGCATTGCGGCAGGGGCGGCTCGAACTGTTTGGTCGGCTGCTGTTCGAATCGCACGACAGCTCGCGATTCAACTTCGAGAACAGTTGTCCGGAGCTGGACACGCTGGCTGAGCTGGGCAAGTCTTTGCCCGGCATTGTCGGCGGACGCTTAAGCGGCGGCGGTTTCGGCGGTATTACCGTGCATTTGGTGGAGGCTGACCATGCCGACGAGTTTGCCCGCCGTCTCGATGCCGCCTGGAATGCCCGCACCGGCAAGCCTTTGCAGCCGATGATCTGCACTGCCGCCGACGGCGCCCGGTTGGTGTGATAAAAAAATCCCAAATTCAAAATTACAAATCCCAACACGATTCGCCAATTTTTTCACGGATTCAGGTTTGAATTTAGAGCTTTCGTAATTTGTGATTTATTTGGAGCTTGTGATTTTGAATTTGGAACTTATAGATGTAATTGTTCAGCGAGGAATACTGTTATAATGTCAGAAGATTACAATCCGGTTTCGATGGACAAGCTTGTTTCGTTGTGCAAGCGGCGCGGACTGATTTTTCAGAGTTCGGAAATCTACGGTGGCATCAATGGTTTCTGGGACTACGGCCCCTACGGTGTGGCTTTGCGCCGGGCGGTAGAGCAGCTTTGGTGGCGCCATATGGTCGAGGACCGCGAGAACGTCGAGGGGCTGGATTCGACCATCATCTGCCATCCTCGGGTCTGGGAGGCTTCCGGCCATCTCGAGCAGTTCTCCGATGCCATGGTCGATTGCCGGCAGTGCAAGAAAAGATACCGGCTGGATCAGTTGGACAATCCTGATCTGTGTCCGGACTGCGGAGCCGGCGAAATGACGGCACCGCGCGAATTCAATCTGATGATGAAAACTTTTGTCGGCCCGGTCTTCGACGAGGACCACGCCGCCTATCTGCGGGCCGAAACCTGCCAGCCGATATTTGTCAACTACGAATTGGTTCGCAATGCCAGCCGTCAGAAGCTGCCTTTCGGCATCGCCCAGATCGGCAAGGCCTTCCGCAATGAGATCAACCCGCGCTTTTTTACTTTTCGTTCGCGTGAGTTCGTGCAGATGGAGATGGAGTTTTTCTGCCGGGATGACGAAGCCATGCAATGGTACGACTACTGGCGCGAACAGCGCTGGCGCTTTTACACCGAGCTGCTGGGGGTGCCTGCGGATAGGCTGCGGATTCAGGACCACGAAAATTTGGCCCACTACGCCAGGGCGGCGTTGGACATCGAGTTCGCTTTCCCCTTTGGGTGGGGGGAGATCGAGGGTGTCCATCATCGCGGAACCTGGGACCTGACCCGGCATGAAGAGTATTCGGGACGGGATATGCGCTACCTTGACCAGGAAAGCGGGGAACGCTTTCACCCGACTGTGGTCGAAACATCCTGCGGGCTTGATCGCATCTGTCTTATGCTGCTGGCCAATGGCTACGCCGAAGACCTGGCGGAAACCAAAAAAGCCGGCAAGCAGGAGGATGTCCGGGTGGTCTTGCGTCTGCCGCCCCGAGTGGCGCCGGTGCAGGCGGCGGTATTGCCGCTGTCCAGGAAGTTGGCGGTGCCTGCCCGGGCGCTGTTCGACCAGATACGCCGGCGATTGCGTGTCGAGTACGATGAAACCGGCAGTATCGGCAAGCGGTATCGGCGCCAGGATGAAATTGGCACACCCTACTGTATAACTTACGATTTTGACTCGGAAAACGATCATTCGGTGACCATTCGCCACCGGGACCGCATGAGTCAGGAACGAGTTGCCGTGTCGCGGGTGGCCGCATGGCTGGAGGAGAAAATCACTGGTTGAAGTCAATATATGGAATGCAAACATGAATCGCTACCGTAAGCTGTCCCTGTCTGTTTTGGCGGTCGGACTGGTGATCAATCTTCTGATTGGTTATTCGGTCTATTCGCGGGAGACCCGCGAGGAGAATGACGCCGAGGCCTTGCGGCGTCTCGGGGTTATGATGCGGGTAATGATGCTGATCCGCCAGAACTATGTTGACCCGGAGGCGATCGACTATCAGACCCTGATCTATCATGCCTTGCGCGGCATGGTTTCGCAGCTTGATCCGCACAGTAGTTTTTTGGAGCCGGAGGAATACCAGCAGATGCGTGAAACCACCGAAGGCAGGTTTGGCGGTATTGGCATTGTGGTAACGATGCGCGAGCAGGTGCTGACCGTGGTCAGCCCGATCGAGGACACTCCCGGCAGCCGGGCCGGGTTGCAGGCGGGCGATCAAATCATTGCCATCAACCAGCAATCGACCAAGGATATGACCCTGCGAGACGCGGTTGCTTTGATGAAGGGGGAGCCGGGCACGGAGGTGGAACTGACCATTAACAGGCCGGACAGCGATGAAGTTTTGGAGATGGAGATTGTCCGCGACATCATTGAAGTCAGCAGTGTCAAGGATGAGCGGATGCTCGATGATTCAATCGGCTACTTGCGGATTACTCAGTTTGACGAAACCACCTCGGCCCGCCTGGGTGATGCGATCAAGTCGCTCAGCGATCAGGGTGTGCAAGGTTTAATCGTGGATTTGCGCAACAATCCCGGCGGTCTTCTCACCGCCGCGGTTCAGGTCTCCAGCCGCTTTCTGCCGGCCGGCACAACCGTGGTTCACACCGAAGGTCGCGATCCGGATCAGCAGCGGAGCTATAACAGCCGTCGTCTCAGGCCGCATTTCGAGAAACCCCTGGTCATCCTGATTAATCAAGGTTCGGCCAGCGCCTCGGAGATTGTGGCAGGCTCCTTGCAGGACAATCAGCGGGCGGTGTTGGTCGGCACCAAGACTTTCGGCAAGGGGTCGGTGCAAAGTTTGATCAGCCTGCCTGACGGCAGCGCCCTGCGTTTGACCACCGCCAACTACTATACTCCCGGCAGACGGGTGATTCATGAACAAGGTATAGAGCCGGACTATGAAGTGGAATTGTCGCAGGAACAGAGACAGCGACTGGCGGAGGCCCGCCGACAGGCGGCGGAAGAGGGGGAATTCATCGATATTGACGCTGATCCTCAGCTTAAATTCGCCTTCGGGATACTGCATGGGGAGGAGCCCGCAAAGACCGCTGCAAGTGACGAACCATGATAGTTCTGGGTATTGAAACCAGTTGCGACGAAACGGCGGCGGCGGTGGTGCGCAACGGCACCGAGGTGCTGGCCAGCGAAATATCCTCCCAGGTCGAGCTGCATTCCAGCTACGGTGGCGTGGTTCCCGAGCTGGCGGCCCGGCAGCATTTGCGTAACCTTGGCCCGGTGGTGGCCGGGGCGCTGCGTCGCAGCGGCCTCGATGTCGGGCGGCTGGATGCGGTGGCCGCCACCTCGCGACCAGGGCTGGTGCCGGCGCTGCTGGTCGGCTTCAACTATGCCAAAGGCATGGCCATGGCCGCCGGACTTCCCTTGATTGCCGTCAACCATTTCACTGCTCATCTCTACAGTTGTTTCCTTGACCGCCCGGAATGGTTGAAGCGCGGGGACATCTTTCCGCTCCTGGCCTTGATCGTATCCGGCGGTCATACCAGTCTGGCCTTGGTGCGGGAGGAGGGGGCGCTTACGGTCGTGGGTAGAACCATTGACGATGCCGCCGGCGAGGCCTTTGACAAAGGAGCGAAAATTCTTGGTCTTGGCTATCCTGGAGGGCCTCAAATCGAGCGGGCGGCGGCCGGCGGCAATCCTCGCCGATACAAATTCCCCCGCGGCCTGACCGGCGGTGGCGGCAAGCCGGTGGCTCCGGCGGACCGCTTTAATTTCAGCTTCAGCGGGGTTAAGACGGCATTGCTTTACCGGGTTCGCCGACAATCGACTGTCAGTCCGTCGGACCAGGCGGACCTGGCTGCTTCCTACCAGGCTGCCTTGGTCGATGTTCTTGTGAAAAAAACGATGGCGGCTGCGCAGGAATATTCGGCCTCCACCGTGCTGCTGGCCGGCGGTGTGGCCTGCAACCAGGTTTTGCGTCAGCGTTTGCAGAGGGAGGTTGAGACCGCTGGCAGGCAGTGGTTGGCGGCCGCCCCGCATTACTGCGCGGATAACGCGGCCATGGTGGCGGGCCTGGCCTGGCATGACCTGAGACAGGGACGCGCTGCCGAAATGAAGGCGGACGTGCAAGCCCGTCTGCCTGACACCCTGGAGCCGATTACATTTTTTACGGAACACAAAGGCGGCGGATGATCCTTGGCTATACAACGTGGGACATGATCTGGCTTGCCCTGTCTGTATTTCTGTTGGGCATGGGCAAGGGTGGATTTCCGATTGGTCCGGTGGCTTTGCCGTTGTTGGTTTTGCTGTGGCCGGGTCACAACGGTGGCCCGCGGCAGGCGGTAGCCTTTATGCTGCCTTTGTTGTGCGCCATGGATATTGTGGCGGTGGGATTGTATAGAAAGCATATCCAGTGGCACCGGCTGATCCCCTTGATCCCCGGCACTATTGCAGGGGTGGCGCTGGCCGGTATTATGCTGAGTTCGCCGGAGCATAGCGGACTGGCATTGTCCAATCAGGCTTTGCGCCTGATAATTGGCCTGATCGGTTTGGGGTTCGTACTGTATCGAATATTGCGCCGTCGGTTGCTTGCTCGTCTGAGCGGACGGACGTCGGGCGGGGCGCGTGGTCTGATTTTTGGTGCGGCCGCAGGCGTTGCCTCGACCATCGCACATGCGGCCGGGCCGCTGGCGCAAATGTATTTTCTACCGCAGGGTATGAAAAAGTTTTCTCTGGCCGGAACCATTGCCGCCTTCTTTTTCGGCCTCAACCTGATTAAGCTGGTTCCTTTTATCGTCAACCGTCAACTTACGGCGCACGTTCTGATGCTGGACTTGATAGTCCTGCCAGTGGTGCCGCTGGGAGTGCTGGCCGGTTACGGCATGGTACGCTGGTGTCGGGAGGACTGGTATATCCCCTTTCTGTATGTTGTCCTGACTGTCACGTCCTTGACTTTGGTTGGCCGGGCGGCGGAACTTTTCTAGTCGTATTCATGCGCCGCTGGGCAATATTGCAATGGTTGTCGCGTTGTTTGTTAGACGAACGCGATGTGTAAAAAAGCGCCGAACACCTGGGCCGGCACGGAACCGGGCAAGGCAACCGAATGAACAAGCAGCAAGCAGCCACATCGCCGACGGACGAGGTTTCAGATCAGGCGCTGATCGAGCGGTACCTGCAAGGCGAGGATAAGGCCTTCGACACCCTTTATCAGCGCTATCGCAGGCCGGTTTTCGCCTATCTGCACGGGATGCTGCCCGGCAGGCAGGAGCTGGCGGAGGAGCTTTTCCAGCAAACCTGGGTCAAGGTTGTAAAAAGCCTCCGGCGCTATCGGGACCGCAATAGTTTTATTGCCTGGATTCTGCGCATTGCACGCAATGCCGCAATGGATTATTTTCGAAGTCAATCCCGTTGGAGTGCATTGGAACGGCAGCAGGATTGGCTGGAGGATCCGGCTCCCTCTCCACGCCAGGCAATGATCGACCGGCAGGAGCAACAGCAGTTGCTTCGGGCTATTGACCAGTTGCCGACAGAGCAAAGGGAGGTGGTGTTGATGAGATTGCAGGACCTGCCTTTCAAGGAGATCGCCCAGGTGCAGGGAACCAGCATAAACACTGCCCTCGGCCGAATGCGATATGCGATATTGAACTTGAAAGAGAAAATGAAATCATAATACCGGGGAGCTGTCATGAAATGCAAAACTCGCCAATTAAGATTTCTTGAGTCCCGGCCTGGTGGTCTGAGCGAGGATGAGCGCAGGCACTTGGCCGACTGCCGGGAATGCCGTGATTTCCTTGCCGGCATGGAGTCGCTGGAAAGTGAGATGCATGACCTGCCGCTGCCGGAACCCCCGCAGCATGTGGACAATGCGATTATGAGTGAGGCGCGGGCGAGGCCGGGCGCGGATGTCTTGCCTTTGCCGTTCGGCTCATTCTTCTTCACTGTGCGGTTTGGCGCGGTGGCAGCGCTGACCCTGGCGCTGGTTTCTCTGTGGGTACTGTGGCGGACACCGCTGCCTGGGAACGGGGATGGCAATGGCCTGGTTGCCCGGCCGGAGGTGGGTGAGGTTCGGGAAACCTTGGACGAAACAGTTTTACTTGATACCTGGATGACCGACTTCGAACAGGAATTATGGCTGCTCGAAGCCGAGCTGGAAGTCGAGGAGCAAGAGGCCTGGCTGATGATTGGACAGCTATGGAACACGGAGGTTTATTGATGAATAAACTATGTTTTGCAAAGCGAACACTGACATTCATGGGGTTGGTTGGCATGGTTTTTTGTACGCAGGTCCTGCGGGCGGAGAAGCCACCGACGAATGAGCCTTGGAGGCAATCTCGGGCGCCTGTCGGTGTTGCGGATGGAGCGGACGATGAACTGGCCGAAAGAGAAATGCCGCCTCATGCGCGTCGGTATCGGCGCGGCGATTTGCGATTGCTGGAACGGCTGCGAGAGGAGAATCCGGAGAGGTTTGCCAGGCTGATGCAGTTGCGGCAGGAGGATCGGGAGGCGTTTCGTCAGGAACTGCGGCAGATGGTACAGGACATTCACCCTTTGTCCGGATTGCACGTGGGAGCACGGCAGCAGGAGATAGCCGAACTGGTCAGGCAATACCATCGGACCGAGACCGAGGCGGAACGGGAAAGGCTGCAGGAGCAGCTGCGGCAATTGCTTGCCGCTGTGTTCGATGAGAAAATCGAACGCTCCCAGCACCATATCGAGATGCTGTCGGAAAGGTTGCAGCGTATGACCGGGGAGCTGGAAGAGAAAAAAGAACAGCGGGAGCAGTTGATTGATCACCAATTACAGTATTTGCTCGAAAAAACCGACAACCACACTGCGGGCGATTAACCAGAGAATGCCGGAGACGGAGGCGCCAGTCTGTGCCCGGAATGGAGGGTGAACGGCACTGCTTGGTTGGGCAGAGGGGCTTCCGGGTTATTGATAATCTCCAACAGTTTCTCAACGGCGAGGCGCCCCATCTCGCTCTCAGGTACCTGCATGAAGGCTATTCCCATGCCTGCTGAACGAGATTGTTGACTGAATGAAACGAGGCTTAAGTCCTGGGGAATATCCAAATGCAACCGGTCGGCCGTCCGGACAACGGGCTCAAGCGAGGGGCCGCCATAGTCGATGATGGCGCTGGGCCGGTTCATGGTGTCCCCCAGCAAGCTCTCACAGGTTTCCCTGGCCTTGGCTAATCGCCGGGCTCTGTCCAAAGGTCCATGGTCGCTTTCCGAGTCGACCATTCCGACAACTCGCGTGGCCAGACCGGCTTCGCGCATGGCTCTTTCGTAGCCGGCCATTCGGTCTTGCTCGCTGTAATGGGCTCCGGGTTTGATGCTCATGTGGGTGTAGGCAATGCGTCGATGACCCATTCCCAGCAAAAGCCTGGTGGCGTCGTAGCCTGCTCTTTCATCGTCCGGGTAAATCGCTGACCGTTGCTTCTTGTCGTTCAGCCAGACGACCGGAATTCGATAGTGGGAAAGCATCTCTTGCAGCCTTGTTGGAACCTGCACGTTATAGTTGATCAGCAGTCCGTCACAAATCCATTCGCTGAGCAGGCTGGGGACGAAGGTGTCGTCGGTCAGTTGCTCGTCCGAGAAATAGGCCACCATTAAGCGGTGGTTATGTGCTTCCAATGTCAAGGCAATGTGTCGAAGGAGGTTTTCCGGCAGGGAGCTGCGGCTGCTTTCCGTGGCGCTTAGGACCAGGGAGATATTATTGGTGCGGCGCTGACGCATAACTCGCGCCCCGATATTAAGCCGGTATCCGTGGTTGGCCGCCAAGTTGACGATTTCTTTACGCAGTTGGCCGCTTACCCCTGGCTGGCCGGTCAGTGCCTTGTGGATCGTCACCTGGGAGACCCCGAAAACCCGCGCCATGTCGGTCTGGGTAATCGGTCCGTCTGTCTTTTTGGTGATTGTGTGTTTCATGATGGTATGATAAAGGGAAAGTGGTGGCAGGAGCCAGAATCGAACTGGCGACACAAGGATTTTCAGTCCTCTGCTCTACCAACTGAGCTACCCCGCCACCGGGAGTTGTTTTTTTATTGGCGTACCTGCAGGGATTCGAACCCCGAACCTCCTGATCCGTAGTCAGGTGCTCTATCCAATTGAGCTACAGGTACTTTTTTTGTTGCTCGCTTAATTTATCGCAGTTTACAGAGTTTGCAAACGATCGGCGGAACAGTCATGTTTTTTTAACCACGAAATACACGAAGTATGAGAAAGGGGACAGGGGGCAGATTTCTACCACCCGCTCGCTACGCTCACTAGAGGACACAGAGCCGGGCAGAGGGGGGGCAGAGGACAGTGAAAAGCCAGCGGAAATTCCGCTCGCGCAGCGAGCGCCTGGAGGCCGGTGGTCTCCACCGGAAAGGGCTGTAATCTTAACAGAAGCAGGCAAAGATCGCCAAGGCAAGGGCCGGTAGCCCCAAAGGGGCGGCATCATCGTAGCCCAGGGTTAAGCGCAGCGCAACCCTGGGTGGG
>SLNM01000219.1 GCA_007133055.1 Lentisphaeria bacterium | reverse complement strand
CGACTATCCGAGTCGACCATGCGAATCGAGCCTGGTCGACTCGGATAGTCGACCTACAATTGGCTCGATTCGCCCATTTCGCAATTCTCTGTTATAGAAAGGCACGACCTCTGTCATGAACAAGATACGAAATATCTACTCCGCCGTTTTGTTCGGATGCCTGTTCTGGCTGCCCGCTCTGGCCACCCCCGCTTACGCGGCGACTCCAGGCCAGGAAGACGCCCCGACGGCTTCACCCCAGCCCGCCATGGAAGTCAGGGAGCGGGATGATCTGTTGCTTCTGGCCGGCGACCGGGAGAGCGGCCTCCACGTGCTGTATTATCGCTGGCCCGCTCCGGCCGTGGTCTACGAGGTCAACGTCAGACCCGGACAAGTGGTTCAGCCCGGAGACCGACTGGCCGTTCTGAGCATTAAATCCGCACCCGGTGTACCGCCGCGCAGCAAGGCCAACTTGCAGGCCGGCGCCACTTACGTAGTCGAGGCGGTCAATATCGGTGTCGGGCAGCACCTCGAGGTGGAGCCGACATCGCTGAACTTCGCGATTGGAGAGACGATCGATCCGGACTCGGTCGGCACCGAACCCCTGTTTGTGCTGCGAAGGTCTCTGCTTCCCCACGACTCTGTAACCCAGCGCGTGGGCAGAGGCCTGCTTATGACAGAGCTGCTGCAAGGACTTGGCCGCTCCACCGGGATTTTCGAAATTATTGCCCAGACCAGCAACGACTGGAGTCTCGGCATCGGGCGCCTGGTTATGGTGGCGGTGGGGTTTGTTCTGCTGGCTCTGGCCATATTTAAAAAATTCGAACCCCTGCTTCTGGTTCCGATCGGGTTCGGCTGCATTATGACCAACGTGCCGATTGCCAACATGTCCGGCCCGGACGGTATTCTGGGAATTCTCTCCGGGTTCGGCATCGACACCGGCCTGTTCCCGCTGCTGATTTTCATGGGGGTCGGCGCGATGACCGACTTCGGCCCTCTGATCGCCAACCCCAAAACAGCCTTGCTCGGAGCCGCCGCCCAGGTCGGCATCTTCAGCGCATTACTGGGCGCCCTGATCCTCAACCACTACGTTCCGGGGATTAACTTCATGGTCAACGACGCCGCGTCGATTGGAATTATCGGCGGTGCCGACGGCCCCACCTCGATTTTCCTGGCCGCCCGTCTTTCCCCCAACCTGCTGGGGCCGATCGCCGTTGCCGCCTATTCCTACATGGCGCTGGTGCCGATAATTCAACCGCCCATTATGCGGCTGATGACCACCCCGGCCGAACGCAAGGTTAGAATGGTGCAATTGCGCCCGGTATCGAAACTGGAGCGGATTAGCTTCCCCATCGGCATCACTTTCGTTTGTCTGCTGCTGCTGCCCGAGGCCGCGCCCCTGGTCAGTATGCTGATGTTCGGCAACCTGCTTAAGGAATGCATGGTGGTTGACCGCCTCAGCGACACCGCCCAGAACGCGCTGATCAATATTGTCACCATCTTTCTCGGTCTCGGAGTCGGCTCCAAGCTGGCCGCCGATCAGTTTCTCAACCTGGAAACTCTGGGCATACTGGCGCTGGGCCTGGTCGCCTTTGTCTTCGGCACGATTGGTGGACTGCTGCTGGGCAAGTTGATGTACATTCTTTCCGGGCGCAAGATCAATCCGCTGATCGGCGCCGCCGGTGTCTCCGCCGTGCCGATGGCCGCCCGTGTGGTCAACAAATACGGCATGGAACAGGACTCCCACAACTTCCTGCTGATGCACGCCATGGGACCGAATGTCGCCGGCGTAATCGGCTCCGCCGTCGCCGCCGGGGTTTTGCTCAACGCCCTGTCTTAGCCTGAATTATGCGCGAATTGCGGCTAAGCCGCAATCTTCAGCTCGGCTGGTTCAGCCAGCAGGCCGCGCCGTGCTCGGGTGCGATAGGGAATTCGGGCGGGGGCTTGATCTCGCATAGCCCTTTGATGGCGTGCGGGCAGCGAGGGTGAAACCGGCATCCTGAAGGCGGGCTGACCAGGCTGGGCGGCTCGCCTTTGGGCAGGCGCCGGATTTTTTGCGCGTTGTCCGGGTCCGGATCGGGCAGTGCTTCAAGCAGCGCCTGGGTATAGGGATGGCGCGGCTGATCCAGCAACGTATCGACCGGGGCACGTTCGACTATTTGACCTGCGTACATGACCATAATCCGGTTGGCGAAGTAACGTACGGTCGACAGATCGTGCGTGATGAAGGCCAGGGTAAGATTGCGCTGTTGCTGAATTTGCCTGAGCAGATTGAGGATTTCGACCCGGACCGAGGCATCGAGCATGGACACTGGTTCATCGGCTATGATCAGTGCCGGCTTCAGGATCAGGGCGCGGGCGATCACCACTCTTTGCTGCTGACCGCCGCTGAGCATGTGCGGAAATTTCGTCAGGTAAGTCTCGGGCGGCTCCAGGCGAACCTCTCTGAGAGCCGCGCGAATTTTCCGCTCCTGATCTTCGCGGTCGCGGTTGCCATGAACGATCAGTGGCTCCCGCAGGATTCTTCGCACCTGCATGAAAGGCGGCAGGGCGGCATAGGGGTCCTGCTGCACATACCCGATTTTCCTCCGGTACAGATGCAGTTGATGCCGGTCGAACCCGGCCATGTCCTCGCCCTCGATCCAAATTGAACCCGCGGTCGGTCGGTACAGGCCGAGCAGAGTGCGTGCAAGCGAGCTTTTCCCGCAGCCGCTTTCACCGACAAAGGCGACCGCCTCACCCCGCCGCATTTCAAAGTCCAGCCCATCGACCGCCCGTACGTCGCCGACTTTGAGCAGCCCCCAGCGCCGCAGCTCGAACCAGGTTCGCAGTTGACGCACCGAGAGCAGAGTAGCGTCTTTGGTGTTCACTCCATCCCCTGTTGCAAACTCGCTCATGGCGTCTCCCTGTCAAGATTCGACGGTGCTGCTTCGAGCCAGCATCTGATTTTTCTCCCTGGCGCCCGGTCGAACATCGGCGGGCATTCACTGCACCTTTCGAAACGATGCGGGCAGCGGTCGGCGAAACGACAGCCAGCAGGCGGAGCAATCAGACTGGGCGGCTGACCGGGAATGTATTCCGGTCGGATTTTTCGGCGCAGACGAGGCACACTGGCCAGCAGTGCCTGGGCATAGGGATGGGCGGGTTGACGGAAAAAATCCCGGGCCGAGCTGAATTCGACAATCTGGCCGGCGTACATCAGCGCCACTTGGTCGGCGATTTCACTGGAAGTCGCAATATCGTGGGTGATCAGCAGAAAACTGGTATGCAGTTCCTGCTTGATTCGTTTGAGTACATTCATTATGTTGGCCTGGGTCAGACCATCGAGAGCGGAGGTTGGTTCATCGAGAATGACCAGTTCCGGGCTGGCTGCCAGTGCCATGGCCAGAACCGCCCGCTGCCGCATCCCGCCGGACAGCTCGAAAGGATAGCGGATCAGAAAGTCAGTCGGAATACCGACCAATTGAAAAGTCTCCCCGGCCCGGTCCAGAGCTTTGGCGCGCGACCAGCCATAGTGAACCCGCAATGGTTCAGCCACCTGCGCCCCCACCCGGACCACCGGATTCAGTGAGTTCATGGCCGCCTGCATGACAATGGCAATGCGCCGCCAGCGAACGCGGCGGCGAAACTGCTCCTCGCCAAGACCAATCACCTCCTCGCCGTCCAGCCAGGCTCGCCCGGCAAGGCTCTCCACATTGCGCGGAAGCAGTCGCAGCAAAGCCTTGGCCAGCGAACTCTTGCCGCAGCCGGACTCGCCAAGCAGAACCAGCGCCTGATTGCGTTCGATCGTCAGGTCGACCCCGTCGACCGCCCGAACCACACCCTCGGCACTGCGGTAGTGCAGACGCAAGTCCTCCACCTGCAACAGAGGTTTGTTGTTTGATTCAACCATGCTTGCCACTTTTGACAGATATATTTCCGCCGTTAATCAGACCTCAACCGGGGGTTGAATATTCGATCCATGGCAAAGCCAAGGAGGGCGAAGCCGAGACCGGTCAGCATGAGCATTGCCGCCGGAGTCAGAACCCAGTAATAGTGCTGATTATACAGCGCGCTCTGCTGCTGGGCGTCATTGAGTATTTTTCCCCAGGTTGGCAGGAGCGGATCGCCCAGGCCAAGAACGGCCAGGGATGCTTCCAGAAAAACAAAGGTTGGAATCAGGGTGACAAAGGCGGGAACCAGCACCGGCAGAACACGGGGGATCATGTAGCGAAAAATAATCCTGCGGGAACCGGCTCCGTAAGCCTGGGCCGCCTCGACAAAGGGGGCGCGGCGCACTGGCAGAAGCATAGCCCGGTACATTTTTACACCGGCGCTGAACAGTCCGAACGCCACCACCACCGCGAGCATTAGCCAGAGACTGCGTGAGTACAGAGTGCCAACCATGACCAGGACAGGCAGCAGCGGAAGAATCATATTGACCTCGGTTATGCGCTGAATGGCGGCATCGATACGACCGCCGTACCAGACCCCGGCGGTGGCGATAACCAGCGTGGTCAGAGTGGTGCCAAGCGCCGCCGCCAGCCCGAAAAGCAGCGCTATCGGAGTGCCCCACAGCAGAGCCACCAGCAAGTCTCGACGCTGATGGTCAGTGCCCGCCAGCCCATGCACCCGGCCATAGACAATGAAATCGGCCCGCAATTGCGATCCTGGTTCGAAATGCAGAATCTCCAGTACCACCTGGTAGTCGCCCCGCAGCACGGTGGGATGTTCGGACTCGGCAGAGCCTGTCATTAACCCGATATGCCCGGGATGGCCGAGCCTGGCAGCCAATTCGCGGTCCTGCGAAAGGGACAGCCGCTGGCGGCGCAGCGGACGATAGGCACCCAGATCGATCTGCCGGCCATCCGGAGTTTGCCAGCGGATGCTGAGCAAAGGAGTCTTTCGAGTGAACTCGGTTTCCAAAAACAGGTTGATTTCCGAGGGGAAATCGAAATAATTGAAGGTGAACGGCAGGGTAATCCGCTGTCGTCGCAGTCCGGCCAGCTCGTCCTGCTCCGCCAATCCATTGTCTACACTGTCCAGACGTACTGTAGGGGGGAGTTTGCGGCGTCTGAAAAGGTTAGTCCAGGCGGGTGCGGCGTTGCGGGGGTGCGCCTGCCAATGCTCCCCTCCCCTCCATAGCTCCAGAGCCTGACGGTAGGGAATGGCGATTACGGCATAGGCCGAGAGGCCAAGCAGAAAGGCGATCAGCAGCAGCCCGGCCACGGCGGTGGGATACTTTTTCAGCTCTTGCAAAGCTGCGCGCCAGCGATTCATTTGATAATTATCCTGATGATTACCTGATTCAGGGATTAGTCAGTTTTGCAGTTTTACTCTGGGATCGAGAACAGCATAAAGGATGTCCAGCACAAACAGAGTGGCGGCCAGCAGGTAGGCGTAGATGACCACGCCACCGATGATAACCGGAGTATCCAGGTGGCCGATGGCGGCGAATAGCATGGTGCCCAGCCCCGGCCAGTTGAAAACCTGCTCGAGGATGATTGCACCGCCCCAGAGGCCGATGAGCATGAGGGCGAAACTGGTGATGATCGGCGGCAGTGTCGGGCGCAATATATACCGGCGTTCGATGTCTCCCGAGGACAACCCCTTGGCCCGGGCCATCTCCACATAGTCTTCGCTGGAATAGATCAGAAAAAAGGTGCGCCAGGAATAGATGGAGATGAATATCGAAGACACCAGCATCGCCGCCACTGGCAGCGCCATGTGTCGCACCACGCTCAGGGCGTAGGCCAGCCGCCCCTCCGGCGGCGGCGCCGCCACCATCCCGCCAGCCGGAAACCAGGGTATGACAAAGGCGAAAAGCAGAATCAGAAAAATTCCGTAGAACCAACCGGGCGCAGCCGACAAAGGCGCCAGACCGATAATAGTGCGGTCCAGCTTGCCGCCATAGCGGCGCGAAAGTGCCAGCGCTGCGAACAAGGCAATGAAAAAAACCAGCAGATTGGCGGTGCCGAAGAGCAGCAGCGTGGCCGGCAGCCGTTCGCCAATAATGTGGTACACCCGGCGCGAGCCGGCGTCGCTGAACATCTGTTCGGCACGCCCCAGATTCAAGGTCATGGCTCGGGAAAGGTAGTCCAGGCTGCGATAGACAAAAGGCTGGTCCAGACGCAAACGCTCGATTTCGCGCTGCACCTCGTCTCGGATCAACTGGTTGCGCTCAGCCGGGGTGTAGTCCCGAAACTCCTCCATGCCGGCGATGCGCTCCGATACCTCGGCCTGAATCTGAGCCTGCCGCAGTTGATCCAACTGACCGCCACCGTGGGCAATGAAAATGGTAATGTAGACCCCGACCGCGACTGTTATCAGCAGCCCGGCCAGGCGCACGAATGTGTAGATGGCCAGACGGCGCAAGTTGTGCCGGGCGGCGGCGGACGATGCTGATGGCGGGATATCGTTCATTGGTCGAGACCCGTGGCGAAGTTGTTTCGCAACCTTGAAACATTTGAAATTACAGCTCGTTGCCGGTGGCTGCATCGATCAGGTTGAACTGCTCGATATGAAGGTCCGGGTCGGCGCGGAATGAGAGTTCGCCGCCGAACTCATTCTCCATGGCGTGCAGCAAATCGGCATCCTCGTTCTTCAGACGTTCGAGAATGCGCGGATGAACCATTACTCGAATCTGTCGTTTCTTTCTGCCCCGCAGCAGCATTTGCAGTCTTCTCTGAATTTCCACGCTGACACTGGTCGGCGATTTCACGGCGCCTCGCCCCTGACAGTAAGGGCATGGTGTGTAGACGGTGTCATGCAGGCTTTCATGTTCGCGCTGCCGGGTCATCTCCACCAAGCCCAGAGCGGAAACCGGGCACAGCTTGGTTTTGGCGCGGTCGTCGGCCAGCGACTCCTTAAGCGAGCTGAACACTTTCTGAATATCCTTGCGGCTGCGCATATCAATCAGGTCCAGAACAATCAGGCCTCCGATATTGCGAATTTTCAATTGCCGGGCGATCTCGTCAACCGCCTCCAAATTGGTTCGGAGAATGGTTTCCGGGTGATCCTTGCCCTCGCGATTCTTACCGCTGTTGACGTCAATGGCGGTCAATGCCTCGGTTTCATCAATGCAGATGGAGCCGCCGCTGGGCAGCTTCACCTGACGCTGAAAGATATTGTCGATTTCATCTCGCAGACGATAGCGGTCGAACAGCGGCTGTGTCTCCCTGTACAGGCGCACTCTGACTCTTTCGTTGCGGCTAAGCTTGCGGATCATGTCCATAACCAGCTCGTGAATTTCCCTGGAGTCGGTCACCACCTCGTCCACATGCTCGTTCAGGTAGTCGCGCAGACAGCGTTCGACAAGGGTTGGCTCCTTGTAGACACAGCAGGGGGCGCGGCAGGTTTTCATTTTCTCCTCCGCCCGTTTCCAGGAATCAACCAGACTGGCCAGGTCACGCTCGAATATCTGCTCTTTCTTGCCTGCCCCGACGGTCCGGCAAACCAACCCCATCCCCTTGGGCAGAGGATGCTTCGAGAGTATTTTTCGCAGCCGGTTCCGCTCGTCGGCGTCGCTGATGCGCTTTGACAGGCCGATGTACTCGGAGTTAGGCAAAAGGACCAGATACCGACTGGCAATGCTGAGGTTAGTTGAAACTCGCGGCCCCTTGCTCCCGATCGAGCCCTTGGAAACCTGTACTAGCACCTCGGAATTGACCGGAAACAAATCGGGGATGTCATCGATCGTGCAGGCGCCAACCATATTGTCGCGACCACCCCGCCCTTTCCTGGCTTTGCCGCCGCGATCTTTTCTGCGCCGGAAAAAACGTTCTCGAATAGAAGCGGCGGTGGTTTTTGCGGCTGCCCCCGACGACTCTGCCCCGTTCTCGCCCGAATCGCCGTTTTCCTCATCGCCCTGCTGACTGCCGGCATCCATGCCAAACTCCCGCTCCAGCTTGTCGCGGCTGGCCGGCAGCATGTCCCAATAGTGCAGGAAAGCGTTTTTCCCGACTCCAATATCGACAAAGGCCGCCTGCAGCGATGGTTCCAAATTACGGATCACACCTTTGTAAATCGAGCCGACCAGTTGTTCCTCTCCTTTGCGTTCGATGAAGTAGTCCGAAAGGCGGCCGTCATCGACCACCGCCACCCGGGTTTCCAGGCCCTCGTCATTAATTAATATTTGTTTCATGGATCATTGTTCTCTCTTCTCATTGAAATTTAAATTGTAAAAAATATGCGTCGGGGCGCACCTTTGCCCCCGCTCAAAATCAGGTTGCCGCCGCCCCCTCGACCAGGGGATGGCCGCGCAGGAAGCATTCCGCCTCCATAGCCCGCGAGCCCGCCGGGATCAATCTTTCAACCCGAATACCGCCCTGCCCGCAGGCAATGGTAAAACCGCCACGGTCAACCTGGCAGACAGTGCCGGGCGGGTATTGTTCATCCAGTTCCACAGGGCGACCGCGTACAATTTGTATTTGACGCGGACCGCGGCATTTGGTTTCCACCCGGCAGGTCACCCGCGGCCACGGCTGGAAAGCGCGGATGCAACGGGCAATCCGCCCGGCGTCGTCTCGCCAGTCGATTCGTGCCGCCTCCTTTGCAATCTTGCCGGCGTATGTGGCCCGCGCATGATCCTGGGGCGCCGCCGGGCAATTGCTTCGGCAGACCTGCATCAGCACTTCCACAATATGACGCTCGGCCAACTGCCCCAGGCGCGCCTCCAGTTCCTCGGCCGTTTCCTGCTCCCCGACAGGCAGCCTATGCACCGAATACAGCGGCCCGGTATCGAGACCCTTTTCCATGCGCATAAAGGAAACCCCCGTCTCGCTGTCACCCGCCAAAATGGCGGCGGCAATGGGTGAAGCACCACGATGAGCAGGCAGCACAGACGCATGAACATTCAGACAACCATGCGGGGGTAAATCAAGCACCGAGGGAGGGAGAATCTGACCGAATGAAACCACCACGACGATTTCCGGACGGCAGGACTGCAGACGACGCAGAAAAGCGGCGGACTTAACCGAATCCGGCTTGTCCAGCAACAAACCAACCTGCCGGGCATACTTCCCGACCGGTGTCGGGATCAAACGGCGACGACGCCCGCCGGGTCGGTCCGGCTGAGTGCCGGCTCCTACCAATTCAACTGCCGGGTGGTCCAGCAACTGACGCAGCACAGGCACCGCCAGATTGCCGGACCCGAGAAAATATACGGCGATTGGGGATTTTTCAACGGGTGAACTCGCTTCCAACATTGCATGACTTCTAAACGGGAAAAACCAAAAAATAACGACCGCGAACGACCGCGCCCGCAACTAATACAATGTAATCTGACTAACAGACAATATCCAGTGCTCCCGAAGAATTAGTGTAATGCGTCAGCGAAAGGCGGAGAGCAGCCGGGTCTCATGCCGGTTGACGATTATAAAATTACGATTGGACACACAAATCGTCGCCCGTAGTCGTCGCCGGTTTTTTCTTTCGATTAGGGTGCGACAAGTTTAACCTGATTAATTCACGAGCCATCTACTGCGAGGCGCCATTGCACACAATCTCAACAGCTTGCAGCCGACACCGATCTTGGAGTACGTCAAGT
>SLNM01000381.1 GCA_007133055.1 Lentisphaeria bacterium | reverse complement strand
TGTCCACCTGAGATGGACCGAACCAACTACAAGGAGAAAATTGAGATGTTTGAAAACATGGAAAAAGTAATGATGGCGGGTTTGGGCGCTATCTCAATGACCAAAGAGAAAGCGGAAAAAATGTTTGACGAATACGTCAAGCGCGGCGAAGCGGCCAGGGAGAGCAAGGAGGGATTTGTTTCGGAGTTGATGGAATACGCCGAGAAGAATCGCAGGCAACTCGAGGAAATTATCGGCCGCCAGCTTAAGAAGTCTATGGAAACCATGGATATTCCAACCAAATCCGATCTTGATCGATTGGAGAAGAAAGTGGACCGCCTGCTCAAGCAGCAGGAAGGCAAATGACCATGAGAGGTCGCTGACCTTTGCTGAGACAAAAGCTTCATCAAATCCGTCGATACCGGCATTTCGTGGCGGTTTTGGGCAAGTACGGCTTCCAGGAGGCCGCCGAGATTGTTCGCCGCCATTTTCCCTTGCCTTTGCTGCATTGGTTCGGTCGCCGCGGTACGAAGAAAGGTGTCCGCCATCATAGTCGTCCGAAACGGGTGCGCTTGGCTCTGGAGGAGATGGGGCCGATGTTCATCAAGCTCGGACAGCTTCTGAGCACCCGGCCCGATCTGATTCCTCTGGAATATATCGCGGAGCTGGAGCACTTGCAGGACCAGGTTCCGCCTGTGCCCGGGAAAATGATTGCCGAGGAGCTGGAGAGGGAGATGGGCGGCAAACTGGAAAACTTCTTTGCCGACTTCAGCCTCGAACCTCTGGCGGCCGGTTCCATTGCCCAGGTGCATCGGGCCCGCTTGTTCAACGGCCGGGAAGTGGCGGTCAAAGTGCGACGGCCGAATATTGTGGTCACGCTCCAGGCCGAACTTAATATCCTGCGCGACCTGACCGGGCTGCTCAGACTGCTGATCATGGATGAAGACGACCTGAACGTGCAGGAGATGGTCTCCGAATTCTCGCAGGCCATTCTTTACGAGTCCGATCTCGAGCACGAACGAAAGAACATTGTCCGCTTCCAGCGCAACTTCAAAGACACCTCCTACGTCCATATTCCCCAGGTGCATCGGGAGCTGTGCACCAAGGGAGCGCTGGTGATGGAGTATGTTGACGGAGTCCGTCCGGGACGTCCCGAGACCTTGCGCCAGGCCGGGCTGGACCCGGTCACAGTGTCCCGGAACGGAGCTGAATTCGCGCTCAGCCAAATCTTCGTCCATGGTCTGTTTCACACTGACCCGCATCCCGGCAACCTGCTTATCCTGCCCGACAATGTGATCGCCCCCCTTGACTTCGGACAAGTCGCCCGTCTCGGCAGCGGCGACCTTAAACTGCTGAACGAAATCATGGTCGCCATCGTCGAGAACGACGCCGCCACAATGCTGCGAGCCTTGGATCGACATAATATGATGGGCGAGAAAACCGACGAAAAGAAACTGCACAACCAAGTGGAGTCGATGTTCGCCAACTATAGCGGGCTGCCGCTGGCCGAAATTCCCTTCAACGAAATGATTCACGACATCTTCGATCTGATCCGCCACAACCACATCAAACCACCCCGGCAGTTCACGCTTATGCTGAAAAGCATGCTGACCTTGGAGAACCTGGCCAGCAATCTCGACCCGGAGTTCAACGTCGTCGATCACATGCAACCCTATGCGCAGCGCTATCAGATGCGCAATTTCGACCCGCGTGCAATGGCCCGCAATCTGCACAAAGTCGCCCTTGACACCGGCAGCCTGGTGGCGCGTCTGCCCGACGACATGCAGCGGCTGATCAACAAGTTCCACGCCGGCAAACTGCAAATGCGGGTACACCACGAACACCTTGACGAATTGTCGGAAACTCTCAATCGCAGTTCGAGCCGCGTTAGCTTTGCATTGATTATCGCCGCCCTGCTGGTCAGCTCCTCCATGCTGGTGCCCCAGGAGGGAATGGTTTTCGGGCTGGCCACCTATCAGCAGCTTGGCATGATCGGCTACATCTCCGCCGCCATTATCGGTGTCGGCCTGCTCGTTTCAATGATTCGCGGTCGTCATGTCTAGCCTGAGGTTATACGAAAAGGGTTGGAGGCCTGAATTTGTGCTTGCAATTTCGTAATAATACGACATATTCCCCCTTATCCGAGAGTGTAGGCTCTTGTCTCTCGATTCAACCCACCCTGAAAGGATCAATGAAATGAGAATGTTTTCACTGTGCAAAGGGCAGGACGGGGCGACCTATCATCTGTTCGAAGGCGTAGTCGACCAGGACGGAGTATGCCGTAAAACCAGTACTCACTCGATTTGTCGGAAGGAGGACCGGGAGAATAACATTTGTCTGGATCAATGCTTGGTGATAAAGGAAATGCGCTTGCGTGTGGCCAGGCTGGCCAATGCGGGCGAGCAAATATGCGGCATCTGCGTTTCCACCATGTACCGCAACCAATAGTCGACACCAAAAAAACTCTTTGACCTCGGAATCACCCGGTGCATCCGGCACGCAATGGTTGCAGTGGCGAATGAGCGTCCACCGTAATCGTCGCCCGTAATCGCTATTATTGGAGACGGCGGGCTCCGCCGTTAATCACCGTCCGGGGCCGGACGGCTCCAGGGTGTTCTGTTTCCGCTTGCCGGAGAGCAAGTCCTGAATCTCCACCAGGTTGCGGTAGATACCGTCAGGCTTGCTCAGCAGTTCCTGGTGCGTGCCTACTTCGGCGATTTTTCCCTGCTCCAGGACCACCAGGCGGTCGGCGTTTTGCAGAGTGGACAGGCGATGGGCGATGACGAATGCGGTACGGCCCCGCATCAGCCGTTCGAGTGCCTCCTGAATCATTGCCTCGGTGGCGGTGTCGACCGAAGAGGTGGCTTCGTCGAGGATCAGGATGGCCGGATTCTTGAGGATCGCACGAGCGATCGAGATACGTTGTTTCTCGCCGCCGGAAAGTCCTACTCCCCTTTCGCCGACCAGGGTGTCGTAGGCGTCGGGCAGGTTCATGATGAAGTCATGGGCGTTGGCGGCGCGGGCGGCGGCGACAATGTCATCGAGGCCGGCTTCTGGGTTGGCGTAGGATATATTGTCGCGCAGGGAACCGGTGAACAGGAATGTTTCCTGAAGCACCATGCCGATATTTCTCCGCAGGCTGCGCATTTGCAGTTGTCGCAGGTCCCAGCCGTCCAGCAGGATGCGTCCGGCGCTGGGGTCGTAGAACCGGGCCAGCAGTTTAACCATGGTGCTCTTGCCGGCGCCGGTCGCGCCGACCAGGCCTATCACTTCGCCGGGACGTACCTGCAAGTTGATGTTATGCAGCACCCTCTCCCCTTTTTCGTAGACGAAATCAAGATGCTCAATGCTAATTTCACCTCTGACTTCGGTTAGGGGAACAGCCTGGTCGCTGTCCTCGACTTCGGTGGGGGCGTCGACGATGTTGAAGATTCTCTCGGCCGAAACCGCGGCCCGCTGGAAAGTGTCGGTCAAATGGGAAAGCTGCTGCACCGGCGCATAGAACTGGGCCAGAAACGCGTTGAACATAACCAGCACGCCGACGCTCAGGGTGCCGTCGACCACCAGCCAACTGCCGTATGAGTAAATGATCAGCATGCCGATACCGGTCAGGAAAACCATTGACGGCTGGAATATGCTCAGCAGGCGCACCGACTCGACGGTGGTGTCGCGGTGGGCCCGGTTATCGACTCCGAAGGCGGCGATTTCCCGGTCTTCCTGGGCGAATGACTTCACCACATAGACACCGGAAACCGTCTCCTGCACGGTTTTCAGCAGGTTGGCCGCTTTGCGGCGGATGCGCCGGTAAATCCCCCGGGCTTTGCGGGCGAACACGAAGGTGCCGAAGGCAATCACCGGCATTGGCAGCAGCGTAAACAAAGCCAGTTGCCAGTGGAAGGAGATCATAACCACCGAGAGCACCAGAATGGTCAGGACATCCACGATCACCTGCTGGAACCCGGTGGCCACAAAGTTGCGCAGCACGTTGGTGTCCTCGTTGACCCGGGACATGATATGGCCGCTGTGTTCCTGGTCGTAGAAGGACAGGCTCAGCCTTTGCAGCGCCCTGTACAGATGCCCGCGAATATCATGCATCAACTTGGCGCCGAGCCCGCCCATGATGTTGGCTCTGCCCCAGATCATCACCGAGCGCATAACAAATGCCAGCAGCAAAGCGGATACCAGCCCGGCCACCCGGCGAACCCGAGTTGGGCGCATGGCCTCGATTACGTCCGCCCGCCCGACCGGCGGCCCGTCGGGCTCCGCCACAGCATGCAGATCGACTCCCAGATGAAACGCCCACAGCCTGGCTTCGGCGGAGATGGTGGTGTCCTGCAAAGCCTCCAGATATGCCGCCACTTGTTCGCGGGCAATGGGAGCCTCCACTCCGGCCATCTGCCGGGAGCGAAGCAAATTGTCATAGGCCAGGTTCTGTGCTTCTGCCGAAGCGAAAGCGGGACGGTCGGCAAGAAAAAGTTCGAGGTCCCGGCGGGTAATGCGCCCGTGGGTGCCGCTGCCGCTGAGCACCGACAGCTCGATGCTGTTCTCATGCTCAAGATAGTACTGCCGGGCCGCCGCCGAGTCAAACCATTGCTCCTCGGGTAGTTCGGACAGCAGTTCCAGGTCAGCCGGGGAAGGCACCGACGGCAGGCGCAATGGACCGTCAATCAGTCTTTGCAGCAAGACTCCGGGCGCCATTTGAATGGCCGCCAGCAGCAAGGCCAGTAGCAGCCCCAGAAGGGCTTCGCGCCAATACGGCCCCAGGTATCGGGTCAGGCGCAGGAGAACCGATTTTATGTTGACACACCTGGGGCAGGCGTCGCCCTGGTAGCGCAATGGATATGAGCAGTTCGGGCAGCGGTAGGAAAAAGCGCTGCGGCCGCTGTTGTCCGGAGGCCGTGCCTGCCCGCGCCGCTGCTCTTCCGCCAAACTGCCGCCCAGGATTTGATTGATCGAATCTTCCGCCTCGGCAAAGCGGTCGGACAAGCTTTTGGTGTAGCGAATCAGAGGAACGCGCCGGCCGTCCTCAAGCCAAGCTTCCATTTCGCCGTTGCCAACATAGTCCCGGCAGGCGACACATCGCACCTGGCGGCGGGGCAGCGCCACCGTGGCCAGACCGTCGGCAGTCCGGCTGCGCAGTTCTTCCTGGTCAAGCTCAAGTATGGTTTCGCCATAGGCTCCCCCCGGGGTAAGGTCGGAAGCCACCCGGTATTCAATTCGTTGATGTTCTCGTGCTTTTTCCATGAGCCCTATTCAAGAGCAAGTCCGATCTGGCGCAGCGCCGCCCGCAATCGTGCCGACAGCTCCGGATGAAAAACTTCCAGCGCCTGGCGAATGGTATTTTGCCGCATTTCCGGATAGGGCGGCAGCCCGCGGCGCTCGTGGGTTCGCTCGCCAATCTGCGCCATATATCGCTGCCAGATCGTGGCGGCAATCCGCTCCATCGCCGCCGCCCGTTCAAACTCGCCGAGTGCGAGATCGTTGCACATCTGCCAGAGATAACCCTGCACCATGCCCTGGGCCTGGTTGAAATTGGCCTCGGCAACATCCCCGGCCAAACGACGCAGGGCAAAATCCTCGAGCGGACGCCGATATTCCGGCTGCGGAAAATCACGGCGCAGAGTGCGCAGATATTCCCCGGCTTTCGTTTCGCGGCCAAATATGTATAGCGTGGTCACCGCCCGCTCCAGAAAATTGCGTCGGGCCGAAACGATCGAACGATTGTCCGGATGCTGCTCAATCGATTCCAGATAGGCGCGTTCCACCGCGTCAACTATCTCAATATTGGGAATAAACTGGACGACCGGGCGATCCAGCTCTTCGTTGGCGCCGCGGAAATAAAGCAATCGGCCGCCGGCGAAGGCGTTGTTCAGAGATTGGAAGATCATCCTTTCGCAGGCCAGGTCAATACCGTCCTCGGCCACTTCCAGGCCGCGGGTCGCCCAGTATATGGCGTGCGCCTCCGGCAGCCGCCAGTCGAATTCGCCGTACTTCTGGTTGAGGCGGGCGATTCGGTCAGGCTCCAGCTTCAGGCGCTGGCGCAGCCAGCGACCGCGGAAATAAACGTTCAATGTGTCGCGAACTCCCAGCTCAAGCAGCGACTTCTGCAAGTCCTCGGGGAAACCATTGTGGTCACGAAATGTGCTTTCCAGCTCGGCCAGCGGCAGCCGGCGCTCGGTCAACCATGACCAGAGAGGATGGTTCTCGCCCAGGAACCGGCGCAGCTCCCGGTCATCGGCCGGCGCCCGGGCCCACAGTTCCCAGTCCACCGGCCAGCCGCCCAGCACTGACATCATTTCCTCGGCCAACTGCCATTTGTAGTAGATATTGGCATCGTCCATTTCCTGTCCGAGCTTATGCTGATAAATCCAGCCCAGCTCGCGGTACAGTTCCGGATCGCCGGGGTTGTAGACCAGTGCTTCATCCCGAATCAGCTCGATCCCGCGCCGCACCCAGCGCCAGCGGTCCTCCGGCCGGGTGAAGGTTACCGATACGTTGTAGGCCATGTTCCAGGCCAGGTAGGCGGTGGCGCCGGTGAAACGCGGTTGCAGCATGGTGATCCACGAGGCCAGTTGAACCATCTCGAAATAGCGCCCCTCGTCCTGCATCCGGTGCGTGCGCAACCACAGAAAATTGGCGATCAGACCGCGAAAACTACCAAGCGCCACTGTGGTAAAAGCAACCATGGGGGGGGCGTTCTCGATGATGTCCGTGTCCACTAAACGCTCGCGTTCGCGAATGAAGTTCATTCGCTGCTGCACTTGATAGCTGGTGAAAAGCAGTAGTATGACCAGCGGCAGAAGGACCGCACCAATAATAATTTTGCGAAAAACATTCATGTTTGTCGAACCACCTTGCCCAGCTCGCGCCGGGAGAACACCAGTATGGCCAGCAGAGCCAAGGGTCCGCCTCGCAGCAGGACCTGTAAAATGGCGGCGGAGGCAATGCGGGCATTGTCCACCAGTTGGCCGCCGGAAAGCAGGCTGGGAATGTCGAACTCTTGCAGAGACAGTAAAATTTTATCGAGCCCCACAAGCAGGAGGTAGGAAACCATGCCGTATCCGGCCGGTGCGGTTTCCGCCGCCGCACCGCCAAGAACGCTGTCGACCACAATACTCAAGACCATATAGGCAAAGGCCACGAACAGAGCCACCGGCCCTGAGAACATGGCGCCCAGGGCGCAGCCGAGTGCGGCAAAGAAGCAAAGTCGCAGAAAGATCACTGCCATCCCCCGCCAGTAGTTATCGGCAAATCCCGCGGCAGGCAGCATCAGCTCCGGCCCGTCGGCGGCCTGAAAGATGACGATCTCCTCGCGCGGATCAGTGTTCAAGTATTCAACTGTCAGGAATCCGCCCCCGGCCAGCAGCTCATTCGACAGCTCCAGCTCGTGGAACAACCCGCCCCGAATATTCTGCCGCAGGTAAAGCTCGCCGGTCTCCGGCGGCGCCTGGGGATTGTAAAATCGCCAGAATCCCACGGTCTCACGCTGGGCGCTCTCGCTGGCACTGGCCACATATAGGCGATAGCGAAAGAAAATCGACCGGGGCGTGTCATTGGAAACATCGGGTACCCGCGGAAACCGCCACCGCCTAACCCGATACGGTTGAACCTCCCCTTCCCGAGCCCGATACCGGCGCATTAGCTCACTGCGAACCGCCTCGGGGCTATGGCCGGGCTCCAGGGTGCCAGACTCCAGAAGCCGGTTATATTCCGACTCGACAACTGAACGCAGGTCAGGCCGGTCAGGCTGCAAGAAACGACGCCCGGTCAAAACCTCGCGTTGCGCCCGCGCCACTTCCTCGGCAGAAAACTCGTCGCTTCTGACCCGCCACTGAATCAGCAGAAAAACCAGCAGCGCCGACGCCGCTAGAATAGCTCCGGTAACACATACCACCCCCAACCATTTGCCCAGCCAGACCTGCCATGGCGCCACCGGCTTGGTCAGCACCATGTGAATGCGATGACTTTCAATCTCGCGGGACAAACCAGTGCAGCCCAGCCAGACCGCCGCCAGGGTTAGCAGCACGGTCACCGCCTGCAGGGAATAGGTGAGAATGGCCTGCGCCGCCGCTGCCGCCGTGCCGTCTCCAACCACGGTCAGAGGCAGCAGGAGGGCGGACAGCAGAGTCAAAACCAGCAGTACATGGAAAACCCTGGACCGCAGATTTTCTCGTATGGTTTGCCTGACAATGGAATAAATAATCTTCACTAGTCCACCAGCATGGCCTTGCGCAGTCGCCGGGCCGCCCGGTTCAAACCCAGTTCCGTCAAGAGCATAAACGCAAAATCAAAGGCACTGCCCGGGCCGTTGGCGGTTATCAACCGCCCATCCTTCTCCACCCGAGCGCCGGTATACACCGCCTCCGGCAGCTCCTCTTCGATACCGGGATAGCAGGTTACGCGCCGACCTCCGAGCAAACCGGCCACGGCCAACACCGACGGAGCCGCGCAGATGGCGCCAATGACAAGGCCGTTTTGATCGGCCGCTTTCAATGTCTCTACGACCCCCTCCGCCGCGGCCAGGTTCCGCGTCCCCGGCATCCCGCCAGGCAGTACCAGCAAATCCAGAGAAGCTACCTCCAGCCCATCCAGCCCATGATCCAGTCCCAGCCGCAAACCGTGCGAGCCAACCACCCATTCCTGGTCGGCCAGGCCGACCAGAGCCACGTCGACTCCCGCCCGACGCAGCACATCAATGACCACGACCGCCTCGGTCTCCTCGAATCCTTCGGCCAGAATCATGGCCGCTTTCTTGGTCTGCATAGCAATGTCTCCTGTGTGATTGCCGCGCCGTATGCCTCAATACACTTAATCGCTTTCTTAACCGCCACACTTACTCGGATACCCTTACCCGACCCGCTTAACCGGTGCAGCGGCCGACAACCTTGTCTCGCACCTTTTCGCGCACGTTGTCGCGCACTCTGATCGAAAGAGGGGACCGGTCGACGATTAAGGGCGACGCGTACGGACGACGATTATTCGCCTGCGGATGTCATCCCTTTGGGATGTTTTTTGCCCCAAAGGGGCACTGCATATCAGGCCGGGGCATCGCCCCGGTATCCAGACAAACCACGACGATATGCGCTGAAAGCGCATTGCATAGGATGCACGGAAAAACGGAAATATAGCCATGAGGAACACTTTAAATTGTTCAGTTGGATTTTGTGCTCAAAAAAGCGAGGCCTGGAATACAGCTTGCCCTCCGAACCATAGGAATATAATGCCTGCCGAACCAATTGGCAATGGCAAGACACTTCACCCGGTTATGCGTCAGCGAAAAGATGAGGTGCCTTGTCAGTGGCTGGAAACAAGAAAACAAAAAAATACGACAACCGCAGATCATGCGAACTTACGCAGATGAAACATTCCCGAAGGGATGAACACCTGCGGGAGAATTAAGCACGACCAACGGAAGAGCTTAATCCTTCCGCACCGGATGCATGGTCTTATCTTCGTGATCTTTGCGTCCTTCTGTTAAAATTGTTCCCCAGTTCCCATTAGTGTCCATTAGTGTTTATTAGTGGTTCAAAATGCAGCCTTTGTGAATCTTCGTGTCCAGCCA
>SLNM01000107.1 GCA_007133055.1 Lentisphaeria bacterium | reverse complement strand
TCAGCCTGCTGCCTTGTTTCAGGCACCAGATCGTTGAGCAGAACCCCGGCTTTTTTATAGGCGTAGCCGGGTCGGAATATCAGATCGAGCACCCGGTGCGCCTGCCGGACCAGTGCCAGGGTATCATTGGAAGCCAACCCCAGCGGCAGGCAGGCCGAATTGGCATACTGGGCGGCGGTGCGGCTGAACCTGTCGGTCAGAATAAAAACAGTGATTGAGGATGTCTTCAGCTTTCGTCGTCTGAGCCTGGCGGCGGCTTCGCTGGCGTAAGTGGACACTGCCTCGCGCAATTCCTCGTATCCCGTCACGCATTGTCCGAAACTGCGTGAGCAGCACAGGTTTTTCTGCGACGGCGGAGCGGTTTCAAGATTGAAGCATACCATGCCGTTCAGTTCCGCGGCCGTCCGCGCCAGAACCACTCCGAAATGCTTTCGCACATAGGCATCCGGCAGAGCCGCCAGCCTGGCCGGGGTGACGATCCCGCGCTGTTTCAGCTTGGCGGACGTTCTGGAACCCACACCCCAGATATCTTCAAGTCCGATCCGGGACAAAACGGCGGCGATCTCGCCGGCATCCAGCAAAACCCGGCAGCGAGGGACGATCCTCGTCTGCTTGACTAGCTCGGCCGCCACCTTGGCGAGGGTTTTGGTTCGGCCCACACCGATCTTGACCGGGATGCCCAGCCAGTTACGGCAGGTGTCAATGATTCGTACGCAGGTTGCTTCGACATCGTCCGCCGCCAGCTCGATAAACGCTTCGTCGATGGAATAAACCTCGACCCGGGCGGAGAAGCCGCCGAGAATCCGCATCAGACGAGTCGAGATGTCCCCGTAAAGTTCGTAGTTCGATGAAAACACGGCAATGTTTCGCTCCGCCGCCAATCTCCTGATTTGGAAGAACGGCGTGCCCATGCCCACCCCCATGTCCTTGACCTCCTGAGAACGAGCCACTACGCAGCCGTCATTGTTGGAGAGCACAACCACCGGACGGTTGCGCAGCGCCGGGTTGAACAGTCGTTCGCAGGAGACATAGAAATTGTCGGCGTCAATCAGAGCGGTCAGGAGATCCATAAAAAGGCGGTTCTCCTCGTTTATGTTTTGCAGAGAATTGCGAAATGCAGATTTCGTAGGTCGACTATCCGAGTCGACCATGCGAATCGAGCCTGGTCGACTCGGATAGTCGACCTACAATTGGCTCGATTCGCCTATTTCGCAATTCTCTGTATCTTTATTTTTTCGCATATTTCGCGTGTTTCGCGGTTCAAAAGAAGCGACGGCGTCTCGCCGGGCTACACTTCCCGAATCACCCTGGTAACCCGGCCCCAGACCTCGAACTCCATGTCTTCGGTAATTTCCAAAGGGCAATAGTCGGGATTTTCGGGGTGGAGCCAGCATTGCGCACCGCGAACCACCAGGCGTTTCAGCGTGAATTCACCGTCGACTACAGCCACCACAATATCGTTGTGCTGTGCCTTGAGCGAGCGGTCCACCACCAGTAAGTCGCCGCTGCCGATGCCGGCGCCAATCATGGAATCGCCCGCCACCCTGACAAAAAAGGTGGCCGGCGGGTTGCTGACACAGTAACGGTTCAGATCAAGCGCCCCTTCCAAATAGCCTTCGGCGGGGGAGGGAAAGCCGGCCTGTACACTGGCGCCGGTCAAAGCCGCCAGCCTGGCGGCGGGACGGGAACCAAGGCTATAATTGGGCTTGCTGTCATTCATAGCTGTAAAATAACAGCGTTTATATAAATGTCAATGCCTTTGTCGAAAGAGGGAGCTGGTCAACCGGCACGAAACCTGCGCCCTTCACCGACGGCTTGCGGCAATGGCGCCAGGTCTTTTGTATTAACTTGGCCTATGCAGTACAGTAAACCTTTGGTCTAGCCTATGTAAAAGTGCGAATTTCATTCAACGTGCATGGTTTAAAACAATTTCTTGCTCCCAGGCCGCAGCGCTATTTCCTCCGGCGCGTCGCTGTGGTTGCCGTGGTCGCCTTTCTCTGGTTTCGCCTGATCATGGTTCCCGCCTGGGTTTCCGGAGCCAGCATGGAGCCGACCTATCGCGACGGCACCCTGCTTTTTTATCTGCCCTGGCTGCCGCGTCTGCGGCCACCCAGCGTCGGGGATGTGGTCATGGTGCGGATGGCCGGACGGCGCGTCATGCTGCTGAAACGGATCGTGGCCATGGCCGGAGACACGGTGGAGTTTCGCGGCGGCTGGCTCTATGTCAACGGTCAAAGGCGCGAGGAACCGTACGTCGAATATCGTTACTGCAACTGGGAGTTGGCGGAGCGCGAGGTTCAGCCCGGCCATGTTTATGTAGTGGGAGACAATCGGGGGATGCCGATGGACCGGCACTATTTCGGCCGAGCCGCGCGAAAGCGAATTATCGGCTACCCTTTATGGTGAAGTCATGCAACTGACTCGAAAACATCTTCTGGCTGCCGCCATTGTTTCGATCCTGGCTGTCTTTTTCGCAGTCCGTTATTTAGCTGTCTGTGAAGAGACTGAGGTGCGGCGGCGGTTGCGGCAGTTGGCCGGGAACCTCAGCCGCCGCCAGGCCGATTCGGGGTTGCGGCTGAGCTTGAAGAACCAGCGCCTGGCCGCGCTGCTCGCCGACCCCTGCCGTTTTGTTGTGCCCACCTACGAGATTGATGTGGCGATGCGTCCGCGCCAGGCGGCGGCGGAGGTGTTTCGCCTGCACTCGCAAATATCGCAGGTGTCCGTTCGGTTCTACGATGTTCGGGTGGATTTCCCCGAGCCTCGCCGGGCGGCGGTGCGCACCACCGCCTACGTTCGAGCCCGCAACGGAACAGAGCGGCGGGCGGGCGCCTTTGCCGATGAGTTTGAACTAAGCATTGATATGGTGCTGGATCAGCGGGATGACTGGCTCTTCGCCCGATTCGAACAGGTCGAAGTGCTGCAGCGGTAGAGACAAATCCTGCGGAGGTGCAAAAAAAGAAGGCGAAGGAGCCGAAGCTCCTTCGCCTTTTTCGGTTAATCGACGGCCTCGCCCGGTTCCTCCGGGCTGAGAGTGCGTATCAGCTGACGGCACCCCGAGAGACCGTTGCGCCACGGACGATTCTACATCATGCCGCCCATGCCGCCCATGCCGCCCATGCCGCCCATGCCACCGCCGCCACCGGCCGGTGGCGCCTCTCCCTTTTCAGGAATCTCGGTGATCAGGCATTCGGTGGTTACCAGCAGGCTGGCGACCGAAGCGGCATCCTGCAGAGCGTAGCGCTCCACCTTGGTCGGGTCGATGATTCCGGCCTCGATCAGGTCGCAGTACTTTTCGGCCGCCGCATCAAAGCCATAGCTGCCTTTGTGCTTCTTGACCTCCTGCACCACGATCGAGCCTTCGACCCCGGCGTTGACGGCAATCTGCCACAGGGGCATTTCGACCGCCTTGCGCACGATCTCGATACCGATCTTCTCGTCCGCGTCGTCGGTGACCACCTTGTCCAGCGACTTATCGGCGGCCCGGATCAGAGCGACGCCGCCGCCGGCGACAATCCCTTCCTCGACTGCGGCGCGGGTGGCGTGCAGTGCGTCTTCGACGCGGGCCTTCTTTTCCTTCATCTCAATCTCACTGGCCGCGCCGATGTTGATCACCGCCACTCCGCCGGCCAGCTTGGCCAGGCGTTCCTGCAGCTTCTCCCGGTCGTAGTCCGAGGTGGTCTCCTCGATCTGCCGGCGAATCTGCTTGACCCGCCCGGCAATCGCCTCCTGGCTGCCGTGGCCTTCGACAATGGTGGTGTTCTCCTTGTCCACGGTTACCCGCTTGGCCTGGCCGAGCTGATCCAGGGTGACTGAATCAAGCTTGATGCCCAGGTCTTCGGTGATGCAGGTGCCGCCGGTGAGAACAGCGATGTCCTCGAGCATGGCCTTGCGACGGTCGCCGAAGCCGGGAGCCTTGACGGCCACGCAGTTGAGCATGCCGCGCAGCTTGTTGACCACCAGAGTGGCCAGCGCCTCGCCCTCGATGTCCTCGGCGATGATCATGAAAGGCTTGCCCTGCTGAGCCACCTTCTGCAACAGAGGCAGAATCTCCTGCAAATTGGTGATCTTCTTCTCGTGGATCAGGATGTAGCAGTCCTCGAGAGCGCATTCCATGTTTTCAGAGTCGGTCACAAAATAGGGACTCAGATAGCCCTTGTCGAACTGCATGCCCTCGACCACGTCGAGCGTGCTTTCGATCGTCTTCGCTTCCTCGACCGTGATGGTGCCGTCCTTGCCGACCTTGTCCATGGCGTCGGCGATCAGCTCGCCAATGCTTATGTCGCCATTGGCCGAAATGGTCGCCACCTGGGCGATTTGCGCCCGGTCCTCGACCTGGACACTCATCTTGCTCAGAGCCTCGACCACTGCGTCCACTGCCTTGTCAATCCCGCGCTTCAGGCTCATCGGATTGGCACCGGCGGTGACATTCTTCTGGCCCTCGCGGAAAATCGACTCGCCGAGCAAGGTGGCGGTGGTGGTGCCGTCGCCGGCAATGTCGGAAGTTTTGCTGGCCACTTCGCGCAGCATCTGAGCACCCATGTTCTCGAACGGGTCCTCCAGCTCGATCTCCTTGGCCACAGTGACCCCGTCCTTGGTGATGGTCGGCGCTCCGAACTTCTTGTCCAGAACCACGTTGCGCCCCTTCGGGCCGAGCGTTACCTTGACCGCGCGGCTGAGCTTGTTGACACCCTGCAGCAGGGCCTGACGGCATTTGTCGTCATAGATCAATTGTTTGGCTGCCATAGTTCTCTTTTCTCCTATTGCTTTGTTTTATTCTGACTTTTCTGTTCTACTCAACTTTTTGTCGGTTTCAGCTCATCACCGCGAGAATATCGCTGGCGCTGAAAATCTTGTACTCCTCGCCTTCATACTTGATGTCGGTACCGCCATACTTGGAAGTCAGGACAATGTCGCCCACCTTGACCTCGAACGGCACCTTCTTGCCTTCGTCGTCGGTCTTGCCCGTGCCCAGTGCCACGACCTTGGACTGCATGGGCTTCTCCTTGGCGCTGTCAGGAATGATGATGCCACCTTCCTTGACTTCGCCTTCTTCCTCGATCGTCTTGACCAGTACTCGGTCTCCCAACGGTTTGATTTTGATTGCCATAGCTTTGTTGTCTCCTGTCTTTGTTGTTTTCCATTTACCTTTGTTGGGTTGTCAATTCCGCCGCACAACACTGCGCAGCCATACCTTACGCGGGTCGCCATCCCCCTTACCCTGCGTTTTTCATCTCCGAACTGAGCCGGTATGGAAATTAAGGGGAGGGGGAAGCTTGGCGGCCCGTTTTCGCCTATTACTTCTGATTCTCGTCCTCGACCTCGAAATCGGCGTCGATCACTTCGCCGTCCTCGCTCTTCTCCTGCCGTCCGCCGGCCTGGGAGTCGCCGCTGGCCGCGCCCGTCGCCTCTTCGCCACCCGGGGCGCCGCCGGCCTGCTGCTGCTGGGCGCCGACGTTCTTATAGATTTCCTCGGCCATCGCGTGCATCTTGGATTCGAGATCGCCCATCACCGATTTCATCTTTTCATGGTCTTCGGATTCAATCGCCTTTTTCAGCTCGGCAATTCCCTGCTCGACCGGCTGGCGCAGATTGTCGGGCAGCTTGTCCCCCTGCTCCTTGAGCTGTTTCTCGGTCTGATAAACCATGGAATCGGCGCGGTTGCGCACTTCGACCTTCTCCTTGCGCTGCTTGTCCTCCTCCGAATGGGCCTCGGCATCCTTGACCATCTGTTTCACCTCGTCCTCGGACAATCCGGAACTGGCGGTGATGGTAATCTTCTGCTCTTTGCCCGTCCCCAGATCCTTGGCGGATACGTTTAGAATACCGTTGGCGTCAATGTCGAAAGTCACTTCAATCTGAGGCATTCCCCTGGGAGCCGGGGGAATTCCCTCCAAATGGAAGCGCCCAATCGACTTGTTGCCGGAGGCCATGTCCCGCTCCCCTTGCAATACATGCACTTCCACGGAAGTCTGATTGTCGGAGGCGGTGCTGAAAATCTCACTCTTGCGAGTGGGGATCGTGGTGTTGCGCTCGATCAGCTTGGTGAACACTCCGCCCAGGGTTTCGATGCCCAGGCTGAGCGGGGTGACATCGAGCAGCAGCACATCGTCCACGTCGCCTTGCAAAACGCCGCCCTGAATGCCGGCGCCAATGGCTACTACCTCGTCCGGATTAACCCCTTTGTGCGGTTCCCGGCCAAAAACTTCGCTGACCAACTTCTGCACCGACGGCATCCGGGTCATGCCGCCGACCAGGATAACCTCGTCAACTTCGCTTGCCTTGATACCCGCGTCCTTGCTGCAATTCTGACAAGGCCCCTGGGTGCGTTCAACCATCTCGCCGACCAGTTGCTCGAGCTTGGCCCGTGTAAGCGTGGTGGTCAAATGCTTGGGGCCGGAAGCGTCGGCAGTGATAAACGGCAGGTTGATTTCGGTGGTGGTGCTGGAGGACAGCTCGCACTTGGCCTTCTCAGCCGCCTCCTTCAACCGTTGCAGAGACATCGGGTCGGAACGAAGGTTGATGCCATTGTCGCGTTTGAAATCGTCAACCAGCCAATTGATAATCGCTTCGTCGAAGTCATCGCCGCCCAAATGGGTGTCGCCATTGGTCGCCTTAACTTCGAATACCCCGTCGCCGATCTCCAGAATACTGATGTCGAAAGTGCCGCCGCCCAAGTCGTAGACCGCGATTTTCTCGTCGCTCTTCTTCTTGTCCAGACCATATGCCAGGGAGGCGGCGGTCGGTTCGTTGATAATGCGCTTGACTTCGAGTCCGGCGATTCTGCCGGCATCCTTGGTGGCCTGGCGCTGACTGTCGTTGAAATAAGCGGGCACGGTGATCACCGCTTCCTTGATGGTTTCGCCGACATAGGCTTCGGCGTCGGTCTTGAGCTTCTGCAGAATCATCGCCGAAATTTCCGGGGGCGAATAAGTCTTCTCCCCGACCTGAATATGGGCGTCCCCGTTCTTGGCCTTTGCCACCTTGAACGGAACCAGGTGAATTTCATGCTCGACCTCGTCGTAGCGCCTGCCCATGAAGCGCTTGACGCTGAACACTGTGTTCTGCGGGTTGGTCACCGCCTGCCGCTTGGCCGTGGCTCCAACCAGACGCTCGCCGCTCTTGGTGAAAGCGACCACCGACGGAGTAGTACGGCTGCCCTCGGCATTCGGAATGACTTTGCTCTCGCCGCCTTCCATGATCGCCATGCAGGAATTGGTGGTGCCTAGATCAATGCCTAATATTTTTGCCATTGGGGCCTCCATTAATTAAATCGTCAAACGAATCGCGAAAACTAAATTTCGCAACCCATGGTTTATGTTTCTGATTTCAGAATATCCAATCACTGGGGGTGAACAACTGAAATCAACTTCTATATTGTTTGCTTCCGCTGACTTGCCTGCGCAAAATCTGAAATGTGATTGTGATTGATTGTGATTGCTGTTAAGCAGGAACCATGCCCAACTTCGGCAAATGACTCATAACCAACTTTTGAACAAAGCTTTATAGAATTACAAATCGTCTAGGACAAATTTTTGCTGCACCATCCCTGGCGGCCGCTGTCCCACTTGCTGTCTCACCGCGTCAAGTTGGCGCACAATTAGTCAACTGGAACTTTGCTGAGTCGCGCCTGCAATAAATATATGGAAAAACAATTTCCTGTCATTTATGGTGGGGTCGTTGTACTGTTCCCCGTCTTCAACTGATAGGGCACTGGCCGTGAGAACTCCGGGTCTGCTTCGCCGTTGATGCAGGCAATCAGTCTTTCCGCGGCCATCCGGCCCATTGCCTGGTTAGGCTCGATAAAGTGAGTCAGGTCGAAAATACTTTCATTCAATCGATCCGGGCCAAAGGTCAGCAGGGACAAATCACGGGGCACCGATATCCCGAGTTGCACGGCGGCGGCATGGCAGATGGCGGCATCGCGGGCGGCATGACATATGACTGCGGTCGGGATAGGTGGTTCACGTAGGAAGGCGGCCGCCGCCTGGATTGCCTCCGGCCCGGGCAACGCCCGCCGAACGGTTAGAAAACGGTGCTTCACTTCCATCTCGGCCATCCCCTCTTCGACACCCTGCCGACGGTCGAACACGCTGTAATGGGCTCTGAACGGATTCTCCGGTCCATGTACAAAATCGGCAAAGGCCAGTTGTCGGTGACCAAGATCGCAAAGATATTGCACGGCCTTCCGACCCGCCTGCAAGTCGTCTGGATAGACACAGTCACCCTGTTCCTTCACGTTCAGCCAGACTGCCGGCATCGCCACCCGTTTGACCGCCGCCCGAAAATGATGCGGCAATTCGTGGGTATAGTTAATTAGCAAACCGTCCATCAGTTGCTCGCTTAAAAAACGCGGCAGGCTGGTTTGGTCGCTAAGCTCGCTGTCGTCCAGAAACCAAACCGAATAGTGAATGCGGTGAGGAGAAAGGCCGTCGTGAATCCCCCGCAGTAATTCACGGCTGAAATTAGAACGCTCGTAATGGGTGCCCATTAATAAACCGACATGTCCGAAGCGACCGGTCGAAACTGCTTTGGCGGCGGCGTTTGGGCGGTAACCCATGCGAAGCGCTGCCCGGCGAATTTTATCGGCTCGGCGGCGATAGGTGGGGCGAGTGTAGATTATGTTTCTATTCAGTATTCTCGCTACCGTGGCCCGCGAAACCTTGAAACGCCGGGCCAATTCGTTGAGATTAATCCCGGGTGACATCAGTTCTGTCTCCTTCTGTGATTTGCCTAGGGAATTGCGAAATGGACTCTCCGTAGGGCGAGAATCCGTCTCGCCCATGCGAATCGAGCCTGGTCGGGACAGATTGCCGCTTCGCTGCTATCCTACGGACAGCCTCTGTTGCTCCGCAACGGTCCCGACCTACGATTGGCTCGATTCGCCTATTTCGCAATTCCCTGTGATTTGTCGTTTTTCAATCCCATCGACTACAAATGGCGGGTTAGCAGCTTGCGACTGCGGCGGTCGAGACTCCGCCAGTCGCGGATTTCATAGCGGTTGCCGTCGACATCCTTTATCATCAGTCTTTGCGGGTTGAGGAACCGGACATTGCGCCGGGGAAACCGAACCTCGAAGGAACATTTCCCGCGGGAAGTTTCAACCTGCCATTTTTCCATGCCCATGTGGTCGCTGATGCCCAGGATTTTCTCGATTATGGGCATGTAGTAGGTCTTGTCCAGCATCTGGTCGATCAGACGGCGGGACTCCCGGTCCAAGCATTTGATGCGGCTAAGAATGCCGATTTCCTCGCCGTCCCGATCAAACAAGGCCACTCGCTTCATCCGAGCCGACAGCGGGAAGACGCTGACCATCCGCTCGACCAGGTATTCTTCGCGGCCAACCTGCAAGACGACCTGATGGTCGCCGTCTATCCGCCGCAGACGCACAGCCTCCGCAGCCGCGTTGCAGTCGCGATAGCTTTTTTCACTGGTTTGCAGGACTTGAACAGGGTTGTCTTCGTTCATTTCTGGCTCGGGGTTGGCGCATAAACACCGGTTTGCCGTTGAAACTTGCATTCGGTTCGACTACAAAGAGACTACTGTAGCGCATAGCCTGGTCAATACAAAAGACCGCGCCGACCTAGCCTGCTTAATTCACGAGCCAAGTTTGCCGCAGGCTGCCACGAGACAAGCCGCAGCTGTGGCATTCTA
>SLNM01000073.1 GCA_007133055.1 Lentisphaeria bacterium | reverse complement strand
TCCTCGAGATATTCCAGGGTGATTTCTTTTTTCCGGTCGCGGGCGGCGGCGAGTGCGGCTTCGTTGATCAAGTTGGCCAGGTCGGCGCCGCTGAAGCCGGGAGTGCCCTTGGCGATCACCGTCAGGTCGGTCTTCTTTCTCATCTTCACCTTGGCCGCGTGAATTTCCAGAATTTTCTTGCGCCCTTCCATGTCCGGCAGATCGACGGCGACGCGGCGGTCGAAGCGTCCCGGCCTCATCAGAGCCGGGTCAAGGACATCTGGTCGGTTAGTGGCGGCAATGACAATAATGCCGCTGTTGCTTTCGAATCCGTCCATTTCCGAGAGCAATGCGTTAAGCGTTTGCTCGCGCTCGTCATGGCCGCCGCCGATGCCGGTGAATCGCGATCTGCCGACCGCGTCGATTTCGTCGATGAAGATCAGGCATGGTGCATGTCGTTTTCCTTCCTGGAACATGTCTCTGACTCGGCTGGCGCCGACTCCGACGAACATTTCCACGAAATCGGAGCCGCTGATACTGAAGAAGGGTACTCCCGACTCGCCTGCGATGGCGCGGGCCAGGAGAGTCTTCCCGGTGCCGGGCGGTCCGACCATCAGTACGCCCTTGGGAATTTTTCCGCCGATTTGATGGAAGCGTTCGGGTGCCTTTAGGAACTCGACGATTTCCGCCACCTCCTCCTTGGCCTCGGTGCAGCCTGCGACATCGTCGAAAATCACTTTTTCCTGGGTCGGACTGTTCATTCTGGCCCGGCTTTTGCCGAACTGCAAGGCGCCTTTCCCGGCCGCCCGCAACTGGCGTGAGAAGATGAAATAAATAATCAGCACCAGGATCAGGATGGGCAGAATGGAGATCAGCAGGTTGCCCCAGATGTCACTGACCTCCTCGGTGTCGTACTCTCTGGCGTGCTCGCGAATCATCTTGTCCAGTTGGTCGCTCCAGACCACCTCCACTTCGTAGCGCAGAATTGTCGCCGGATCGTCCGGGTCTTCGCTGCGCGGGATGTATTCACCCTTGACCCTGCGCACCACGCCGCCTGCATCGCGGACAATGGTGGCTGATTTCACATGTCTGCCTTCGGCCACCAGCAGCTCTTCAAATACGGACTGCTTCAGGGTTTGCACTTCATTTTGACGGTGCTGCCCGAGCATGTAGATCACCAGGGGCAGGGCGAACAGAAGGGCAAACCAGAAAATAAAAGTTTGGATTGGCGGTCGCGGCGGTCGTCCACCACCCGGCTTTGGCTGGGAAGGCTGCCTTTGGTTGCCGTCGCCGAATGATGGCGGGGGCGGCGGACCGCCGGAGTCCCGACCAGAATTCTGGTTCGGGCCGGGTTTGCGCCGAGGCGATTCTGCGAGAAATGAGTGAGTAAACAAATGCATAGGCGGTATTGACAATAGGCTTTTCGGCCAGTCTATCCTTTTCATTCAAGGTACGGATTAAAGCAGGTTGGCGATGACATAGATCAGTGCGGCCAGCGCCGCGAGCGAGAGCACCCCCACCACTGTGAGGCCAATGACCAGTGAAAGCCTGCCTGTGCCCCGGTCGATGACGGGGTCTTTCGAGGGGAACGGAGAAAAATTGGGGGATTCGGCGACAGCCGTGCTGCCGAGGGTGGTTTGCAAGTCGATCCGTTTGCGGCTGTCATCGCTTGGCATATTCGGCTTCTTCCTGCCCTTCCGGATCGGGGATTCGTAAATTATTTCTACGGCGCCAATGCGAATAATGTCGCTGTGCTCCAATTTCACCTCGTCGACTGCTTTCCCATTGACGATTGTCCCATTGGTACTGTTGAGATCGGAAAGCAGATAATCGCCATCCTCCTCCTTAGTCATGATGCAGTGCCGTGAACTAACCGCTGAGTTGGGGATGCAAATGTCGCATTCCTCCAGGCGGCCGAGTGTATGCTCCTGCCTGCTCAGTTCAAAAGTCTGACCTTGGAGGTCTTTGGATACAATTTTTACTCTGGGATTTTCGGCCATGATACACCTATGGTCTGTGGTGAAACAGTCAATAAAGCTAAAATCGAATTTTTTTGTTTGACACCGATAAAGATAGCCATCATGCATTGGATTGCAAGTTTATCGGTTCAGAATGTTTATTACCGCCTGGTGCTCCCGGTGTTGGTCGGCGAACAGAGGGAACCGGCTTTTCATCTCCTGCCAGGTAGTGCTGGCTTCCTCCCATCGTTCCAGTTCAACCAAAATTTCCATGCTAAGCAGCATGGCTCTTGGGGCGTGTACGGGGTCGTTTCCGAGGACAAAGGCGTTGACGGCGTGGCGCAGCGCCTGGTTTGACCTGCCTTCCCGGTGCATAATTTTAGCCAGCAGCCACCGACTTTTAGTGGTGTGCGGCTCGGTCAGGTCGGGCCGTGCCAGAGCCGCCTGCAAGAGACTGGCGGCCCGGTCGAATTCTTGTTTGCGGTAAAAAACTTCACCGAGCAGCGCCTGAATTTCGCCCTCGGCAACCATGTTGTCCGGCTCTGTTTCCCGGGCTCTGATTTCCGCCCGCAGCGTGGTCAGGATGTCGGCCGCTTCATCGAGCTGTCGCCGGGCAATCTTGGTTTCGGCCAATTGCCGCGCGGCGACTTGGCGAATCGAGTTGGAATCGTGTCTCATCAATTGCCGGCAGATTGCCTCGCTGGTCTGATAGTCGCCCTGCCGGAAGAATATACCTTGCAGCCGCAGGAGCAACTGCCCCGGCAGTTCCGGCCGGGTTTCCTCCGGCAGAGCGATCAGCTCGGCGAAGATGGTTAGCGCTTCACTGGCATGGTCGAGTTCAAGAAGGATTTCGGCCAGGAAAAATTTAGCTTCATGGACAATCGCCGGATCGACATCCAACCCGGTGATTCGCCGGAGGCTGGCCACAGCCTGTTCCGGTTTGCCTGCTTCTCTTTGCACGTATCCCAGCAGCAGCCAAAGCTGAGCCCGGTTTGGCGTGTTTTCATCTTCAACCATTGCGGAGAACAGCTCCTCTGCCTCCGTCAGCCGCCCGGTCTCCGTATAGAGCCTGGCGAGTCTAACAACCGCCGTATGCAGGGTTTCCGGGGTGGCTTTGGGCAGTTCCAAAACCCGGCGGTAATCGGCGACGGCGTCTTCCTTCTTCCCTGCTTGTTCGGCCAGCGTCCCGGCTGTCAGCGATGCCTGCGCCTGTTGTTCAGGCGATGCAGTCCGAGCGCGTTCCCGGTGTATAGCGGCCGCCTCCGCCGGTTTATTCCTGGCCAGCAGAGCATCGGCCAGCAACATACGGGTTTTTTCGGCAAACTCCCATTCGGCTGGCGCCGTCTCAAGAGCTGTTCCGGCGTGATCAACGGTCAATGCGCTTTGCTCGGTGGCGAAAGCGGCCACAGCGAGAAAATAATGAACGGTCGCCGTCGCCTCCTCCTCCGCCTGGTACCGCTCTATAAACTGTTGGGCCAGAGCAATCGCCTGCTGGTGCCGGGCAAGTCGCAGGTGACAATAGATCAGGTGGAACAGAGCCTGGCGTTGCAGGCCGGGTCTGATTTCGGCGTCTTCGGACAAGCTCTCCAGCCAGGGCAGAGCCTGCTCGAATCGTTGCAGCTCGAGCAGGCCAACCGCCAGCAGATAGTTGACTTCCGGATGCTCCCGGTTCCGATGCTGCTGCTGCCAGTTTTGGGCGGCTTCGACCAACCGGTGAAACTCAGCCTTGGCATGGTATGCCCAGAGGATTCTTTTGCCCGCCTCGGCAGCCAGCGCCTCGTCGGCAAATTCCAAAGACAGGTTCAGCCAGGTTTCAATGGCGCTATCAAATTTCTTTTGTCTGAAAAGATTTTCCCCCCGCTGGAGCATTGCTTCCTGGCGCAACGTGGCAGGAGCCTTTGGGGATTCGGCCAGTCTGGCGTAGGCTTGGTCGGCGGCCTCCCAGTCTTCCTGGCGGGCCAATATGGCGGCGTATTCGAGCAGGGCGAAGGGGCGATGTCGATATTCCTGGTTCTCGAAGGATTTATGTCCCAGGCTTCGATAGATGTCGGCGGCCTGCTGCACCTGCCCCAGTTCTGCGTGCAGGCGAGCTGCGAAGAAGAGTGCGGTTTCCTGCAGAACCGGGTCCGTCGCGCCGCCGGCGGCGGCCTGGTACATGTCAAGAGCCTTGTTCTGTTGTTCCTGCCGGATCAGCAGGTCGCCCGCCAGGATTTGCATCCGCGGTATCAGGGGGTGTTCCGTCAGCTCGGCCAAAGCCTGCCTGATCAGGTTGAGAGCCTCTTCGTCTTTCTGCTGTTTTTGCAGTGTGGTTGCCAGTTGCAGCCTGGCCCGCGGCGCCAGCCCGTGGCGGGGATAGGTTTCCAGCCAGGCATTAAGTTCGATTTCCGCCAGGTCAAAGAAGCCGCGCTGCATCAGTCCTTCGGCCAGGCTGAGTTTCCGCCCCGCCCTGTCTCCTTCGGCGGCGACAGGCAAGTCGGGGACGGCCTGTTCTGCCGCAGTTGCGCACCAACAGACATGTAAAATGGCGATGGCCAGACAAAATATCTTCATGGTTGTTGATTAGGCAGCACTGCGAAGGCGATGTTCCAAATGCCTGCGATCCGGCAGATGTCGAGCGCCTGCATCACCTTGGCGTGCTCGGTCTTGCGGTCGGCTCGAATGATAATCGGCTGGTCCCGGTACTCCTCGGCTACGTTGCGGAGCAACCCGGCCAGACGCTCGGCGCCGACCTCGGTGTCGCCGATGAAAAAACGTCCGTCTCTTTCAATGTTGACAATGATTTCCCCGGCCACCCGCGGTTGTGCGTCATAGGTTTGGCTGGTCGGCACCGTGATGCCTATTTTCTTTTCCCAGTGGGCGTAGACGGCGGCGGCCATGAAAAAAATGAGCAGCAGAAAGACAACATCGATCATTGGCGCCATTTGAAATCCGACTTGCGGGCTGTGGTTGTTTTTGCGGAAGTTCATTTGTTGGTCTCCCCGTTTTTCCCCTGCGATTTGGCGAACACCCCCAAAATACGATTGCAGTTTTCCTCCATCTCGGCGACCAGGCTGTTCAGTCGGCCGCGGAAGAGAGCGTAGACGATCATGGCGGCGATGCCGACAATCAAGCCGCCTGCGGTGGTGATCAGAGCCATGGCCACGCCCTGCGAGAGTGTTTCCGGATTGACCCCGCCGATTTCCGTTTGCAGGTCGGCGAACGATTGCAGCATGCCAAGCACGGTTCCCAGCAGCCCGACCATGGGGGCGACGATGGCGATGTCCATGAGGTATTGCAGTCTCTGCCACAGAGTGCCGGCCTGGCGACCGCCTTCGTCCTCGACCGCGTCGCGGACCGCAAAGTAGTCAAACCGGCCGCTGTCAGCCACCTGCCTGGCCGCCGCCGCAATGGTCAGGGCGACCGGGGACGGGTGGTTGGCGCAAATTGCCTGCAATCGATCCTGATCCCCCTCTTCGGCCGCCCGGCCCGCCTCCTCCAGAAAAGTGCGGGGCGACAAAATATTCGAGCGGAAAGTCAGGAGAAAGAAAACAATCAGGAACAGGGCGACGATGGACAGCAGAATAATCGCCCGGAGCGTCCAACCTCCGGCCTCCAGAATGTTTTGCAGGCTGACAAATGGCGTGCCTTCCGCTTGCGCCAGGCTGCTGCCGGTGGCGGCAAGATAGGCGGCCATGCCGATGGCTGAAAGCTTAGTGTAAGGACTGGCAATACTTTTCTTCATTGGTTTTCACCTCTTATTAATGGTTGTCTGATCTTCGGCGCCGGTCAATTTTTCGGGTTCCTTTTCAATTTGAGTGGGTAGCTTGTTTCAATTCACATTCTAAGAAAAAACTATTAGCAACCCATTCGTTTTGCGAAAGAGCCATTTTTCACCATCCGAGAATACGTGCAAAGATCAGGGGCGCCACGATGGTGGCGTCCGATTCAATGATGAATTTAGGGCACTCTGCGGACAGCTTGCCCCAGGTGATTTTTTCGTTGGGCACGGCGCCCGAGTAGGAACCGTAACTGGTGGTCGAGTCACTGATCTGACAGAAGTACGCCCATTTCCGAATATCTTGCAGGCGCAGGTCCTGCTCCATCATTGGCACAACGCAGATGGGGAAGTCGCCTGCAATACCACCGCCGATCTGGAAGAAACCGAAGGGGGTCTGGACCGATTCACGGCGATACCATTCGGCCAGCTCCATCATGTACTCGATGCCTCCCCGAATCACGGTCGGACTGCCGACTCTTCCGGCAATGCAGGCGGCGGCAAAGATATTGCCTAGAGTGCTGTCCTCCCAGCCCGGCACGAACAGCGGCAGACTCTTTTCGCAGGCCGCCAGCAGCCAGCTGTCGGCCGGGTCGATCTGGTAGTGTTGCTCCCAGGTTTTTTCCTTCAGCAACTGGTAGAACACCTGGTGCGGCAGAATTCTCTGTCCCGCATGTTCTATTTTTTTGCATCGGTCAAGGAAAGGTTGTTCAATCCGACGCATGGCCTCCTCCTCGGGGATGCAGGTGTCGGTCACCCGGTTGAGGTGGCGGGCCAGGAGCCGTTCTTCGTCGGCCGTGGTCAAGTTACGATATTCGGGCAGGCGCAGGTAATGGTGATGGGCGACCAGGTTGAAAACATCCTCCTCCAAATTGGCGCCGGTGCAGCAGATGGCGTGAACCCGGTCCTGCCGTATCATGGCCGCCAGGGAACAGCCCAGCTCGGCCGTGCTCATGGCTCCGGCCAGGGTCAGCATCATTTTGCCGCCGCCGTTCAGATGCTCGGCATAGGCGTCAGCGGCATCAACCAAAGTGGCCGCATTGAAATGACGAAAATGGCGCCCGATAAAATCAGACACTCCGGACAACGGTGGTCTTTTCTCTGTCATGATTGAATCAACTCTCTGTCATCGCCTCGAAAAGGCAGTTGCGCTTGACGGTAAACTTAACCGCGCCCGCATCCTCCTTTACTGACTTGGTCTCGACACTGGTTTTGCCGCCGTCGATCCTTATGGTCGCAATGGTTTCGCTGACCTTGCCCTGCCGGTATGCGAATGACTCGCCGTCGTCGGCCTGGTATGAGAACTGCAAGGCGGTGCGGGCTTCCGGAGGCGCGAAAACATGCAGTTCCAAGTCTCGCAGCAGCTCCGGTTGCAGCGATATGTCAGGGACTTGTCTGAGCATCGGGATGACGGCGCCGGCGCGGATGAAGACCGGGGTGGTGCGTCGGTCGCGGCGCACAGTGATAGTTTGGCCACCATCAAACCACTGTCCGCTCCAGGGATCAAACCAGGAGCCGGCGCCGGGCAGTACCACCCGGCGGCTGCGTGTTCCGGGCTCGACAAAGGGCGCCTGCATGATATGGGAGCCGACCATGAACTGGTCGTCAATCATGCCAAGCGGGAGTTCGTCGCTGTCATCGAACTCGTAGAATAGCGGGCGCAGCATCGGGTCCCCCTTTTGTTCATGCTCGACGAAGAGCTGATAAAGGTATGGAATCAGCTTGTAGCGCAGCCGGATGAAGTGGCCGATCACGCCGCAGGTTTCCCGGTCGAAGGTCCATGGTTCCTTTTTCCTGGCGTTCTTGATGGAATGATTGCGGAAGAACGGGAAGAGGAATCCGGCCTTGTACCAGTCCCGGGCCAGGCCCGGAGTGGGGTCGCCGCCGAAACCCGGCACGTCAGGCCCGCAGAATGGAATGCCCGAGAGCGACAGATTAAGACACATGGGAATGCTCTGGCGCAGGTGGTAGTAGTTGGCGATGTTATCGCCGGTCCAAACGGCACTGTAGCGGCTGGTTGAAATATAGCCGCTGCGGCTGACCAGGAAGGGGCGGCGCTCGGGGCGGTGGCGGAGACAACCGTCGAAGGTGGCCTTCTGCATGCCGAAGGCGTATTGATTGTGATAGCTTCCGTGCTCTCTCTGACCGTGCTGAAAAAGCATTTCATCCAAAACCGAGCTGCCGGTGGAGGGATCGTTCATGTCCAGCCAGAAGCCGTCGAGGTCGGATTTCCCGAGCATCATGGCGGTCTGCCGGGCCCACCAGTCCCGGGCTTCCGGCATTGAGAAGTCAGGGAACACGGTGGCGCCAGGCCAGACAAAGCCGACGTATTCGCCGCCCTCGCGGTTGCGGCAGAACACGTTCTCCTGGCGGCCACTGTCGTAGACCGGGTAGCCGGGCTCGATTCGGACCCCGGGATCGAGGATGACCAGGGAACGGCGGCCTTTCCGGCGCAATTCCGCAAACTCTCTTTTTGGCTGCTCGAAATGGACCGGGTCAAAGGTGAAAACCTTGAACTTGTCCATGTAGTCAATGTCCAGCCAGAGTCCATCGGTGGGGATATTGGCCTGGCGGTAGCGCTGGTCCAGCTCGGCCAGTTCCCGCGCCGACTTGTAGCCCCAGCGGCATTGCTGGTGGCCCAGCGCCCACAGCGGCGGACGAGCATGGCAGCCGCACAGCCTTTGCAGTTTTCTGGTGGTGTCGGCCAGGCTGGGGCCGTAAATGAAGTAGAGCGTCGGCCGCCCGTCAGTCGAGCCCAGCATAAAATAATCCTCGGTCGCCACGCCTTGCTGGTTTTCAATTCGCTCCTGAGCCCGGAGACTGACGAAGGCGTCGAATGGATTGTCAGCCAGTATGCCGCAGTAAACATTGCCCTGCTTGACCAGCAGATAGGGGACGCTGACATACATCGGGTCGGTTACGCCGGTTTCAATCTGGTGCATATGAAAGTCAGCGAAAACATCGGTGTTCCAAAACTTGCTGCGCACACCGGTCTTTTCGAAGCCGTTGTTCTTCTCGCCGAGCCCGTAAAACTGCATGTGCGGCCGATGCGCGAAACAGAACATCCACTTGCTGCCAGCCACCCCGAACATGCGCTCGGGCAGACTTTGCAGGAGAGAACCGCCCTCGGCTTGCAGACTCAGCGAATACTCGGACACCTGCAATTCAGCCCGGCTCGGCAGGTTGGCAAACGCCGCTTCATCCAATTCTGCCTGACTGAAATTATCGTGCCAGCGCGGCGACTCGACAGTCAGCTTGAAGACATCGTCGCCTAAAACTTCCATCTGATAGTCGAAAGACTTGTCAAAGACAAAATTGCCGGGATGGTCGAATTTTTTGAAATACATGGTGGCGCTTGATCCTTATAATTGGCAGCGAGAAGTTCAATCTCCAAGCGATTGGCAACTTCTTCGGCGCCTTTTTGCGCTTCTGTAAAGCTATGGAAAACTCCGGCTCCGCGTGTCCTTGCGGATGGCTTTTACTTTAGCCTGTAATCAGCTTACCACAAACGTTCGGCTATTGCGCCGGCATCAATCGGTGTCAGAATTGGAAAGACTTGAATGCCACTGTAAAAGGAATATTTTAACTCAGCCGTGTTTTGAAACGACAAGTGTAATCCTATTCACGCTCGAATATTGATCGCGCCGGATATTCGATTGCGAACTCGACAGGAAGAAGTGGCGACAAAGATGGGGACATGGACGGCGGCGCTGTCTCCGAGTATCTTCGTGGTTAATGGAGATAAAACCGATGCGCTGGTTGTTTTTCGGCATAGTTTGGAGTCTGGTTTTACATACTGCGGGCACGGGAAGAACCGCTTCGTGCCCGGCCGGCATTGGCAGGGACAGCAGCTACCCGCATCCGGTCGCGGAGGAAACCGGGAGCCTGCTGTTGTCGCCCTTGCGGCAACTGCACGAATATCGGCAAATTTGCCGGGCGTTGCACACTTCCGGCCAATTGATTCAGCAGGACTTGTTCTACGCTCAGCCTCTGACCGGCGCTCAGCTTAATCAACTGGCGCAGCGTTTTCGAGACTTTGTTGATGCCAGTGCCCGGATGCGG
>SLNM01000260.1 GCA_007133055.1 Lentisphaeria bacterium | reverse complement strand
TCGCCGCGGGCGCCGAAGTCTTTTACACTGATCCCGTAAACCGGGTGTTCGGAAATGTTGTCAGTAGTCATCATTGCATTCTTTATTTTAGAAGGTGATAAATTTTGTAGGTTTTGATTTCGAACGGGTCGAATTTCAGTTTAACCCGTCCTGATTCGGCGTTATTTTCCTCGTTCCATTCGAGCAGATCGCAGGGGATCATCCGCCATCCCTCCGCCAGTTGCAGTTCTGGTCTGGCATGATCACCGCGGGTTTCGACCAGTCGAATCACCAGGCAGTCCTCCTTTTCCGCCTTTTTGCAGGCTTCCAGTGAAACTCCCGCCTGCTTAATGATAGCGAAAGGCAGTTTAAAATTCGCGGCCGTCGCTCCGGCCAGAGCAATTGGCGGCTGGTTGAAGCGGGCGGCTTCCTCGATGGCCTCCGACTGTTCCAACGTTCCGCGGTGCGGCAGGAAGGCATAGGCGAATTCATGGTGTCCGAGGTCGGCGTCCGGGTCGGGATGGGTGGGGGCGCGCAGGAGATTGAGATCAATTACATGGTCGGACACTTTGTATCCGTACTTGCAGTCGTTGAGCAGAGCCACGCCATGGCTTTGACCGGAAAGGTCGGCGTACTTATGCCCGAGCACCTCGAACCGGGCCAGGTCCCAACAGGTGTTGCGATGGGTCGGACGCTTGTAGTTGCCGAATTGAATGTCGAAGCTGGCCTGGTCCGACCGTATAGTCAGGGGGAATGAAACGCGCAGCATTTTGTGAAGCTCACGCCAGTCAACACGAGTATGGAAGTCCAGGCGCTTCCGGTTGTTTTCAAGATATACAAACTGTTCGATGTGCGAGTCTCCGATGCGCAGTTGGAATTGCAATCCCCGGCGCACCGGGCCGTCCGGCAGGAAGGCGGTCTGTTGGCCGACCGCCGTGGAGTGCAGTTCATTCTCGTAGGAAATATCAATGTCCCAGGCGTCATAGGCGACCGGTCGGTCGATGTAGAGAGACAGGCGATTACCAGGCTCGTCGGGGGCGATCAGCTCGCATTCCAGTTCCTTGTCGAAGGCGCTGCTCAATTCACCGTTTTGATTGAATACATAGCGGATCAAATGGTTTTCCAGGATTAGCTCCTGCTGGTCGGCAGGGTTCGGTGTCGGGCTGTGCCGAGTCGGTTTTCCGCTGCATTTAATTAGTTCGACGGCGGAGCATGGCGGGATTTCGATACTGGCTACGGTGCGATGATCGTTCTCGGCCTGGCATGGTATTGTTTTGCCGTTGACTTCCACGGTGCCACATCTCTGCCAGGATGCCGGGAGGGCGATCGTGCCGGCGAAGGTGCAGGCCAGCGGATTGACCAGGGTAAGGCTGTCGTCGCTGTTTTCGCAGGTGGCGGCTTTGGCCAGCCATTGATCGCATTCGGCAATCGCCTCGGCGTACTCTTTTTCCGTGGTTTCGTAGACCGCGCGGATCGACGAGCCTGGCAGGATGTCGTGGAATTGATTGATCAGCAGAGTCTTCCACAGTCGGTCCAGAGCCGCCGCCGGATACTTGTCTGGCGCCATGGCGGCATAGACAAATTCCACTTCCCGCAATTTTCTTTCAAGAGTCCGATTGCCTTTCTTGGTACGTGCCTGGGTGGTCAGGGTGCCGCGATGGATTTCCAGGTACAGCTCTCCGTTCCAAACCTCGAACTGGTCGCGATGTTCGGCAAGTTGGTCGAGGAAGGTGTCGGCCCGGCCGAATTCGACTTTTGGGGCGCCCTCGAGGTCGGCCAGTCGGCGGCCTTGCTCGATGTGATCCTCCTTGGGGCCGCCGCCGCCGTTGCCGATGCCGAAAAGGGATAGGAAACGGTCGGTCAAATGGCTTTCCTTGAAGTTCTCCTGGCCCGCGATCAGTCCTTGCGGACTGAGTTCGGAATTGTACGAGTCCTCCGGGGGGAAATGGGTCAGCACTTCGCTGCCGTCAATGCCGCGCCAGCGAAATGTGGTGAACGGAAATTGGTTGAACTGGGACCAGGACATTTTCTGGGTGACGAAGAAGTCAACTCCCGCCTTTCTCATGATCTGCGGCATTGAGGCGGGGTATCCGAAAACATCGGGTATCCACAGATTTTTCACCTCCAAATTGAATTCGTCCCTGAAGAAATTCTTGCCATGCAGAAACTGCCGGACCATTGACTCGCCGCTGATCAGATTGCAGTCGGCTTCGACCCACATGCCGCCTTGGAGCTCCCAGCGGCCTTCCTTGACGTAACCTTTGATCTTTTCGTATAGCAACGGATAATGCTGCTTGACAAATTGATAGTGCTGCGGTTGCGAGGCGCCGAAGACATATTCCGGATATTTCTCGAGCAGCGCGATCTGGCTGGCGAAAGTGCGGGCGCATTTGCGCACCGTCTCGGAGACTGGCCACAGCCAGCCCGTGTCGATATGGGCGTGTCCAACCGCAACCGCAGTACAGTCGGAGGCGTTGGCGGGCGTGGTATTCAGTTCGGCAATAATCTGGCGGGCCTTGGCGGCGTTGGCTCGGTTGTCGGCAAAAGCATCGATGGCGCGGTTCAGTGTGTGTAGAATGCGCCGGACCCGCGGGCTTGCCGCGGGCAGTTTATTCGGCTTGCCCCAGGCTTTTTCAGCGGGGTTGGGGCGGTGGAGTCCTTTCATCAGCCCTAGCATCACTTCCAGGTCCAGCAGCAGTTGCCAGAGCTGGCGGTCGAACAAGGCCAGCTCCATCTTCACGACCCGGCCCTGGTGCCGGCCGTGGCGCTGCGGACAGTCGCGGGCCGGATCGGCCTCGCGCTGAATTCCAAACAGATGATTGGCTGCCGCTTCGACCCATAGCTCAATCTCATCGCCTCCCCGGCTCCGGGGGGTGAGGCAGAAAATTTCCTTGTCGTATTCATGAGCGAAGACCGAGCGGCTGGTCAAGCCGTAGACCGGGCAGCCGGAGGGGTCGAAAACACACGCCTCACCGTTGAAATTCAAGCAGGCCACCACCTCCTGTCCGTCCCACTGTTCAGGAATTTTCCCTTGCAGATGAAACCAGGCGCTGTCCCAGGCTTCTCCCCAGGCATCGCCGGCCGAAATCCGCCGGTAACGCTCCTGCAAACGCTGGTCAAAGGGCACCGGGTTGACCGTGCGGCAGTAGCGGGCTTCCAGGGGGACGGTGGCGACCAGAGGAGTTTGATGGCGGCAAAGGTGGTCAATGAATTTCTCCACTCGTTGACGATATGATGCCATGAGTTCACTGCGCATGATCTGGGAAGGGTTCCTTTCTGGGAGTTGAATGTGTTGTTGGAAGTCTTCGGTGACAGGCATAGATTTCGTGCCTGCGTGTACCGCACCTGTCCGCTTGCAGATGCGATTGTGGCGGCACAAAAGCTGATTTGCCGAACCGGTTCAGACTGTAGCTTGTGTATTTTACATTGCCACTTTACTTTTGGCAAGATGCGATTAGCTTATGTTTTTGCACTTAACGCCTGCCACATGCACTTTCATTGGTCTGTGAAGCGCAATCTGGGCGGGCGCAATTGAACTTCCAATATCACGGAGGACCATCGGTGAAAAACTGCACTACTGAACGGGTTAGAAACTTTGTTGTGGCCGGGCACTTTGGTTGCGGGAAAACTACACTTTCGGATTTGATGCTGCACAAGTCGGGTGTGGTCAATCGAGTTGGCAGCGTGGAACAGGGGACCAGTGTTTCCGATTTTCGTCCGGAGGAGCATGAAAAGCGTTCGAGTATCTACAACGGCGTTCTTAACTGTCCCTGGAAGGAGCATCACTTTTTCTTCATTGACACTCCCGGGTACGCCGACTTCTTTGGCGAGACCAAGGCGGCGATCAGCCAGGCCGACGCGGTTCTGCTGGTGGTAGATGCGGTCAATGGCATCGACATGGGCACCATTCGCGCCTGGAAGGCGGCGGCCGAATACAACATCCCCAGAATGTTCTTCATCAACTGCCTGGACCGTGACCAAGCCAAATTTGACGAAACACTGGCGCAGATTCAACAGAATTACGGTGCCACCACCTGCATTCCCTTTACTGTTCCGGTTGGCGGCGGTGAAAGCCTGTCCTCGGTTGTGCATGTTCTGCGTGACACGGAGATTCCCGCGGAGGTCGAGGAGAACGTGTCCAAATGCAAGGAGTCGCTGATGGATACGATCGCCGAAAGCGACGAGGACCTGATGAACAAGTATCTGGAGGGCGAGGAGCTGAGCGAGAGCGAGATTTCAGCCGGCCTGCACGAGGCAATTGTCAGCGGCGACATTGTCCCGGTGTTCGCGGGCAGCGCCTCCCGCGATATTGGCGTTGAACAGTTAATGAACGGAATTGCCAATCTCCTGCCCTCGCCCCTGATGGGGCCGCCGGTGGCGGGACGCGAGGGGGAGCTGGGGCGCAGCGACGACGGAGCCGGGGTAGGGTTTGTGTTCAAGACGATCAGCGATCCTTTCATTGGGCAGTTGACGCTGATGCGGGTTTACTCCGGCAAGTTTGCCGCCGACAGCGATGTCTTCAATCTGTCTCGAAACAACCGGGAGAGGTTTGGTTCCCTGTTGCATCTTACCGGCAAGGAGCAGACGGCGGTTGACACTGCGGGGCCGGGCGAGATTGTAGCCATAGCCAAGCTCAAGCATACCGCCGTCAACGACACTCTGGCCACTGCCTCCGGGGCGGTCGAGCTGGCACCGGTCGAGTTTCCGCGGCCGACGCTTTCCTATGCGGTTTACGCGGTGAAAAGCGGTGAGGAGGAGAAGATTGCCGCCGGAATCACGCGGCTGATCGAGGAGGACCCGACCATTAAGTTGGAGCGCAACCCGGAAACCCACGAGACCGTGCTCTCCGGCATGGGGGACCAGCATATTCAAAATATTGTGCATCGTCTGCGGGATACTTTCAAGGTCGAGGTGGATCTGCGCACGCCCAAGGTGCCCTATCGGGAGACGATCACCGACACGGGCAGTGCGGTCTATCGCCATAAGAAGCAGACGGGCGGGCACGGGCAGTTCGCGGAAGTCCATCTGCGGCTGGAACCGCTGCCCGAGGAGAGCCGGCAAAGCGAGCAGGGCGGGCAGAGCTATGAATTCGCCAACGAAGTGGTTGGCGGCAACATCCCCAAGAACTTCATTCCGGCCGTTGAGAAGGGAGTGGTCGAGGCCCTGGCCAAGGGACCACTGGCCGGCTGCCGGGTGATCGATGTCAAGGCGGTGGTCTACGATGGCAAGCATCACCCGGTGGATTCTTCGGAAATGGCCTTTAAAATTGCCGCCCGCGGCGCCTTTCGGGATGCCATGCAAAGCGCACGCCCGCAGTTGCTGGAACCGATTATGAACCTGCGTATCATGTTTCCGGAGGAATATATGGGAGATATTTCCGGAGACCTTAATTCGCGGCGCGGAAGGATTCTCGGCATGACTCGGGAGGAGGGAATGCAGGTGCTGAACGCCGATGTGCCGATGGCCGAGGTTTTCAACTATTCCAACCAGTTGCGCTCGATCACCCAGGGCAGGGGCACATTCGATATGACCTTTGAACGGTACGAGGCGGTTCCGGCTAATTTGACCCAGCAAATTCAGGCGCAGGCGGCCAAGGAACAGGAAGAGGAATAGTGATTACGGTACATCCAAACGCCAAAGCGCTTCGCGCGGCAAACGTAGGTCGACTGTCCGAGTCGACCATTGGCGTAGGTCGACTGTCCGAGTCGACCATTGGCGTAGGTCGACTGTCCGACTCGACCATTGGCGTAGGTCGACTATCCGAGTCGACCATATCCTGCACCGCCCGCAGCCCCGCGGGCATCTGGAGACGGCGGGCCTCCGCCGTTAACCACCGTCCGAGGCCGGACGGCTCCAGGAAGCAATGAACCCCCCGCGAACCGCCGGTAACACGGTCGTCCCCGGCCGTACCGGTGAGCGGGGCACAGTCCTACGGGCGGGGACACCCGTAGATACAATGAACCCCCTGCGCCAACGGCGCTGCGCATACCAGCCCAGGGCAGCGCCCTGGGTAACGATAATCAAACAGCATGTGCGCTGAAAGCGCCCCGCATAATCATCGCGCCCTTTGCGGTCTTCTGTTAAAATTGTTCTTATTCGCGTGGATTCGCGTCCATTCGCGGTTCAAAATCTGCCCCTGTTTATTTTTGCATCCTATGCGATGCGCCTTCAGCGCATATCGTTATGGTTTGTCTGGAAACCGGGGCGATGCCCCGGCCTGATATGCTGCGCCCCGTTGGGGCAGACAACATCCCCGGGGGGATGACACCCGCAGATTCTTTGTTGCAAAATCGGCCAACGATAGCGGACGACGATTCAAGACAATCGTTATCCGTAATCGTCGCCCGTAATCGTTTTACGATGGTTTGTTTCAAGCTATGCATCTTTGACTGACGCATCATAATCATTTTCAAAACAGTCTTGCTTTTTTTTCGGTCGCAATTATGGTACAGGGCTGTTTTTTTTCGCCGGCATCCGCCGTGTCATAGGTATCGCGGCTGGTTCCGAGCCCCTCCTGGGTTCAGGGTTTGCAGGGAATTACGAAATCTGCGAATCGAGCCAAACGTAGGTCGACTATCCGAGTCGACCAGGCTCGATTCGCTTGGGCGAGACGGATTCTCGCCCTACGAAATCTGCATTTCGCAATTCCCTGTTAGAGTTTGCGTTGCCAAGCAACATGCAACCAAGACGATTAGATTGGAGAAGGCATGAATTTCAAATCCATACTCATCGGGCTTGCCCTGGCGCTTTTCATTTCCGTCTTCACCTATTTCAACGATGCCGTGGTTCGCGGCACTTTATTGATCGGCAATTTTCTCCCGATCGGGATATTCGGCCTGGTTGTACTGCTACTGCTGTTTATCAATCCGATTGTCAGCGGGCTCATGGAAAAGTGGTCGTTGCGGCCCAAAGAGCTGGCCATCGCCACTGCCTTTGGTTTGGCGGCCTGCGGCTGGCCCGGCTCCAATTTCTACCGCACGGCCGTCACGATCACCGCCATGCCAACCCATTTGGAGCAGACCGAAACCGCCTGGCGCAGTCAGAATGTGATGTCCTATGTGCCGGGCGGCTCGCCTTTGCTGGCTCAGGGGCAGGTGTCCGATTGGCGGGCGCTGGCGCAAAAAATCGTCGCAGCCGAGGAGCATGGACAGAGAGTGGCCGGTCGGATAGCCGAAAAATGCGAGCCTCATCAGTTATTGACCTTCGCGGCGGCGGCGCGGGAGGCGATGGTGCAGCCGGGCCAGATGAATGCCATGACCCGGGCTCTCAACCAGATTATCGAGTCGCCGGACTTCTATGAGTCGACGGTTTTCGCCGATATTGAACTGACTTCGCGAGCCCGCGCCCTGCTGGACCGGGGGCCCGAGGAGCTTACCGAATTACAACTGGCGCGTCTGAACCGCGAGTTGCTGGTTTCCGCCTTCCCCGATCTGGTGCTGCCGCCACCCGAGGGGGAGGGGTTGCTGTTGAGCATGGACAAGGAGGGCAGAGAGGTTGTTGACACCCTGCTGGAGGGGCGCCCGCCGCCCGCCGCCCCCTGGTCTTTGCGGGAGCTTCCGTGGGGAGCCTGGTGGCCCAACATCCGCCTGTGGGGCGGCCTGGCGCTGGGTCTGGGGGTGGCCTCCCTGTGCATGGCCTTGATTGTTCATCCGCAATGGTACAAGCGTGAATTGCTGCCCTACCCGGTCGCCCGCTTTATGGAAGAGGCGACGGCGCGGGAGCGCGGCGCATGGCTGCCGATCGTGGCCCGCAACAAATTTTTCTGGATAGCGCTGGGAGTGGTTTTCGGACTGCGCCTGCTCAATGGGCTGTCCGCCTGGTTCCCGGGTGTCCCGGAGTTCCCGCTCAGCTACGACTTCGGGGCTTTGCGCGAACTTTTCCCCAACGCCCGGCGGGTGCCCCAGACCTGGGGGGTTTGGACGGTCTACGTTTCGCCGACGGTTATCGCCTTCGCTTTTTTTCTCAGCACCAAAGTCGCCTTCAGCCTGGGGATCTCCAATATTGCCTGGGCCGCCTTCGGCGCCATATTGATCGCCCAGGGCGAGCCGATCACCTATGCATATATCGGCGGGGAAAAGATCAACATGCTACGTTTCGGCAGCTATCTGGGCATGGCTTTGATGATGGCTTATACCGGCCGCCGTTATTATGCCAACGTAGTGTCATCCACCTTTGGCTTTGCCCGGGCCAAGGAGACTCCCGCCTACGCGGTGTGGGCGGGCCGCGGCCTGGTGGCCAGCTTTGTCCTGACCGTATATCTGCTGAGCACTGCGGGGCTGCCCCTGTTCTGGGGGGCGATAGTGGTTTTGCTGATGTTGCTGATGTTCGTTGTCCTGTCCCGGATTGTTTCGGAAACCGGCGCCTTCTTTCTCCAGCCCTATTGGTTGCCGGTAGGGGTGATAACCGCCTTGTTCGGAGTGGACGCCCTTGGACCGACCAACTATCTTGTTTTGGCTCTGGCCAGCATCATGCTGGTCGGCGATCCGCGCACCACGGTAATGCCTTTCCTGAGCACTGGCCTGCGTTTGGGCGAGGAGACCGGCAAGAGCCATCCGACCCGCCTGGCTCCCTGGTTGCTGGCGATTGTGGTTGGTGGCTTCATTGTGGCCGGTGCGACTACCATGTATCTTCAGCATAATCGAGGTATTAACATCCACGATGGCTGGGCGCGTCGATCCTTGCCGAGCATGCCCTTTGCCGAAGCGGCGCGGCATACCTCTGACATGAGCGCCCGCGGGGTGCTGGTGGAGTCGACGACGCAGTCGACCTTCGAGCGTCTGTCCCTGTTCTCCCCTGGAGACGGCGCTTATTTTTGGATGTTTTTGGGGATCGGCTTTGTTTTGGTGGCCGCCTTTGCCCGCCTGCGCCTGTCTTGGTGGCCGATTCATCCGGTGCTGTTTCTGGTCTGGGCGACCTATCCGATTCAGCATTTCAGCAGCGCTTTTCTAATCGGTTGGGCGATCAAGGCGGCGGTGGTCAAGACTACGGGTGCCAAAGGCTATCACGCGGTCAAGCCGATCATGATCGGCCTGATTGCAGGGGACTTGCTGGGCGGGCTCCTGTGGATTACAATAAGCGTGGTTTATTTCTATTTCACTGGCGAGCGCCCGACCGTATACTCAATTTTTCCGGGTTAGCATGAGTCATTTTCTGCACAATGCAATCGCCTGGGACGGATTGGAACTGCGCCTGCCCAGGGATTGGGAGATAAGTCGGCACAGTCTGCCCGGCAAGTCGGGCGGACTGACCGTGGTCGACCGACGGCGGCAGCGCCTGGAGCTGACTTGGCGACATTGCGACCGCGAGCCGGATGTGCGGCGCAGTTGCAATGACTTGCGGGAACGACTGGGCGGTCGCGGCGGCAGCAGTGAAACCCGCCGATTGGACTCGGTTCCCGGATGGCTGGGGTTCTGGCACCGGGAGGATCAGCGCAGAACCGTGGCCCATGCCTTGTCGTGGCAGAAGACAGGCGGGCGACTCTTGCAGATTGCGATCATTGCTCTTGAGGATGATCGAATAGCCAAACGACGTTTAGCCGAAGAAATTCTGCGGAACTGCCGGGATACCGGCGGCAATGACCGACCGAAACGGTGGAAGGCTTTTGGGGTCGATTGCATCACCCCTCCAGGTTGGCGTCTGGTCGAAACCAGCATCAAGCCGATGAATGTGATGCTGCGATTTGAGCATTTTCCAGCAGCCGGCAACAACCCGGACGGGCGGGAAGCTGAAATTTATCGGGTCGGCATGGCCGACACCTGGTTCAACGGCGATGCCCGTGCTTATTTGCAGGGGCGGCAGCCAAGCCTGGATTTTAAGTTCGGCCATGATATTTGCTGTGGTCATCCGG
>SLNM01000222.1 GCA_007133055.1 Lentisphaeria bacterium | reverse complement strand
TAAGATCTGTCGGTTGGCATGACTCCCTCTTCGGCGCGGCCTCTGAAAAGGCATCTCATATGAGGACATAGATATAAAAACTTGACAGATTAGCTTGGAGGTAGGTTCGGGACAAGGATTGTCGGGCCATCCCATGGGACGGCTGTGAATGGATTGAGGAAAAACAACAAGGAAAAAGATTATGGATTGGCAGGATCATCGGGTAGTGCATCGCAACCGTCTTCCGGCTCGCGCCTGGTTTGTGCCGCAGGCCAGCGAGCAGGCGGCACTGGCTCTTGGCGGCGATCAGTCGGAGCGCGTGATTTCTCTCAGTGGGCAGTGGAGTTTCCTGTGGGCGCCCGCACCCTTTCTGGCACCCTCGGATTTTTACTCCGAATCATTCGACGCCGGCCAGTGGGACAGTCTGCCAGTCCCTTCCAACTGGCAGATGCTGGGCTATGGCAGGCCGCACTATTCGAACGTGGTCTATCCCTTTCCCGTGGACCCGCCGCGGGTGCCTTCCGACAATCCCACCGGCTGCTATCGCCGCTGGTTCGAGCTGCCGGAACAGTGGCGGGAATCTTCGGTGATTCTGCGCTTCGACGGGGTCGATTCGGCATTTCAGGTTTGGGTTAACGGCCAGGAGGTTGGCTTCAGCAAGGGCAGTCGACTGCCTGCCGAGTTTGAGGTGGGAGATTGCCTGCGGCCGGGCCGCAATCTATTGGCGGTTCGAGTGTTTCAGTGGTCCGACGGTTCATATCTCGAAGATCAGGACATGTGGTGGCTCAGCGGTATCTTCCGCGAAGTCTCCCTGATCGTGCGTCCGGATGTTTATATGCGAGACATTCATCTCAAGCCTGAGCTTGACGCCTCCTGCCGGGACGGTGAACTACAGGTGGAGGTGGAGCTGGCCAGCCGCGGCGGCGCCCGGGCGGAGGGATTGCGTTTGCAGGGCAAGCTGCTGGATGCCACCGGGCGGACAGTGGTTGAATTCGAGCAGGCCGTCGGTGGAATCGAGCCCGGCGATCAACTTTGTGAAGTAGCCCGCGCTGCCGTTGAAGCACCCCGGCTTTGGACTGCCGAGACCCCTTGTCTCTATCGGCTGCTGCTCTGTCTGTGTGATTCCGAGGGGAACTCGCTGGAAGCGGTTGCCTTGTCGGTTGGTTTTCGGCGCATCGAAATCAAAGGCAGGCGGTTTCTGGTCAACGGGGTGCCGGTTAAGCTGAAGGGTGTGAATCGGCACGAGTTTCATCCTGATCTCGGGCGGGCGGTGCCGCTGGAGGCGATGCGCGAGGATATTCTACTGATGAAGCGGCACAACATCAATGCGGTGCGGACATCGCATTATCCGGATGACCCGCGCTGGTACGATTTGTGCGACCAGTATGGTATCTATGTGATCGACGAATGCGACCTGGAAACGCATGGCTTCGGAGCCACCGGAGGAACGCCCGCCTGGCGGCGGAACCCGACCGAAGACCCGGAATGGCGTGACGCATGTGTGGACCGGATGATCCGCATGGTCCGACGGGACCGCAATCATCCTTCCGTAATCATCTGGTCGCTTGGCAACGAAGCCCATTTCGGCGGCAATCACCTGGCCATGGCCGAGGCGGCGCGGCAGCTTGATCCAAGCCGCCCCCTTCACTACGAGGGGGACTACGATCTGCAATGCGCCGACATGTACAGCCGGATGTATGCCCCGGTCGAGGAAGTAGCGGAGCTGGCGGTGCTCAGCGAGGATGAGTATTGCCGGAAGTACCAGCGAAAAGGGCGGGGCTACACGGAAAAACCGTTCGTGCTATGTGAATACGCCCATGCCATGGGCAATGGCCCGGGCGGCTTGAAGGAGTACTGGCAGACAATGTTCAAGCACGATTGCATGATGGGCGCCTTTGTCTGGGAATGGTGCGATCATGGCATTCGCGCCTGCCGGAAAGCGCCGGGCGAGCCTGCCGTGGTCGCCGCCGCCGCTGACCGGCAAACCCGGGCCGCAACCACATTCTTCGCCTATGGCGGCGATTTCGGGGACCAACCGAATGATGGCAATTTTATTTGCGACGGTCTGGTTTTCCCCGACCGCCAACCTTCGCCCGGACTGACCGAGCTGAAAAAGGTGATCGAGCCGGTCCGAATTGAAACCGCGGAGTCGGGACCGAACCAGGTGCGCATCACCAACCGGTTCGATTTTGTCACTCTTGACGGATTGATTTTTTCCTGGAAACTAATGATTGACGGACGAACCGAGGATAGCGGAGTTTTGGACGTGCCTGCTTTGCCGCCGCAGCGGCAGGCGACGGTCCAGATACCGTTTTCGATGCGGGAGGATGTCGATCCCGAGGCGGATTGCCGGGTCGAGATTGATTGCCGACTGGCTCGGGCGACAAGTTGGGCGGAGGCCGGACACGAATTGGCCTGGGCTCAGGTGCAACTGCCGCAGGCGAATGGAAAGCAACCAAAACAGAGGGGGCGGGGAAACCTGGCAGGCGATGTCCTGCGGTTTTCCGAGAATGCAGCCGGAATCGCCGTCACAGGCCGAGAGTTTGAATTGGTCTTTGATCGGCGGCGCGGAACTTTGTGCGACTGGAAATGGCGCGGGCAGTCGATAATCGAGTCCGGGCCGCAATTGAATCTTTGGCGACCACGCATGGACAACGACGGTTTTGGCGGCGGGAACTTTAATAAACTATGGCATGACTGCCGGTTGCATCAGTTGCAGCATCGGGTCGATGGCGGCACGGTGAAAAAGCGGAAGGACCAGGTGGTGGTCGAGTTCGAAACACGGGTTGCGCCGCCGGTGCTGGACATCGGCTGGCGCTGTTTCTATCGGTGGACGGTTCATCTCTCCGGGCAGCTTTCTCTGAGCACGCAGGGGATCCCAGAAGGCGAGTGGCCGCATTTGCCTCGGATTGGTTTGGAGATGGGGCTGCCCCAGGACTTCGAACAGGTCCTCTGGTACGGACGAGGACCCGGCGAGAACTATCCGGATACCCAGGAGGCGGCACGGTTCGGACTCTATTCGGCGAGCGTCGACCAATTGTTCACCAGCTATGTGTTTCCCCAGGAGAACGGCAGTCGCGGCGACCTGAAATTCCTGGCGCTTACTGATGTGGCGGGCAGGGGGTTGATTGTGCGCGGCGATAATTTCCGGTTTGCGGCCAGCCGCTTCGAACCGGCGGATATCGACCGGGCGCAACACGCCTGCGAGCTGCGTCGGAGCGACCGCATAGTGCTCTGCCTGGACCATCGTTTTGCCGGGGTCGGCAGCGGCAGTTGTGGCCCATACACCCTGGAGAAGTATCGGGTGCAGCCCGAAAAATTCGAGTTCGCCCTCGATTTCGAACCGGCTTAGCCTGAATCATTGGCGAGCCTGTATATAGTGACGCATGGCCGAACTCTGTATTTACAGGAGATAAAAAGGATGAGCGGCAAACGAAAAGATGTAATTTTGATGCCAGTGCTGGTCGCAGTTCTGCTGGTTGCCGGGGCGGGCTGCGCCAATTACCGGGTTGATCACTTTCGCACCTTTGCCGAAGCGGGCCGCGGCTATGGTCGCGCAATCGTGGTTCTGAGCGAGGAGGCGGGGCATGTGGCGATTGACGCCGACAGCGAACTGCTGCTTAAGGATCGTGATTTGTTCACGGTGGATGAACGGCGGGAAATTTATCGGCAGCGCACCGAGGCTTTGCGGGAAATACTGCAAACTCTGCAGGCACTGCGCCAGCACGCCTTGCTTTTGGATCGATATTTCACCCTCCTGGCTCGGATGGCCGACCCTGCAACTCCGACGGAAATCGCCCGTGAAAGCGCAATAATCATTGCCGCCCTCCGCGAATTGCATCCGCAGTTGAGCGACAGAGCCTTGGAGGGCCGGCTGACGGAGGAGCTGCTTGATCAGGCCCGCCCTCTGGTGGTGTCCGGCTTTCTAAGGCGGGGACTGGCTCGGGAGCTGCGGGCGAATGCCGCTTTGATCGAGCATGAGCTGGAAATGCAGCGAGCTGTGCTTGCAACTCTGGCCGCCGACCTGCAGAACGATTTGCAGGTGCTGGCTGATGCCCAGGCATATCGCGAGGTGGCCAGGCCATACGTGGAAGACGGGCGACTTCCCGCCAACTGGCAGCGGCGCCGACGCGAAGTCCTCTCATCCTATATCAGCATGGCCGCGGTCGATAACGCGGTTCAAGCCGCCGCCGAGCTGCAACATGCCTTCCGGGCTACAGTCGAAAACCGCATGCAACCCGAGGACTGGCCGAAGGTGTTCGCTGAAATCAATGCGATGCTGGACCTGGTCGAAGTGGCAGGCCGCCTCGGCACCGGTGAGTAGCATTGGCCGCGAATCCGAGAAGGCATGGAATAACTTGTTGTTGACTGGCAAAGCCGATCAGCAGTGATACATTATCGATGTCGTCGGGCAATTGACCTTTTTTTAGAGACCGTTCAATGCTTTGCCGCGGTGATGGAAAAAGAAACAATAACTAGGGAACGTCGGGGTTCTATGGAAAAAGCGCAGAAACAGAAGATCATCAAAAAATTTGCCCGCCAGGAGGGTGATGTTGGTTCTCCCGAAGTGCAGGTGGCGGTTTTGACCGCTCGTATTACGGAGCTGACGGAGCATTTGCGGGAGCACAAGAAAGACCATGCCACCCGGCGTGGTTTGATTGCCATGGTCAATCGTCGGCGCAAGCTGCTCAAATATTTGGCCGAAAACGACAATGACCGGTACCAGGCGCTGGTGCGCGAACTGAAAATCAGGAGTTGACAGGGCAGCGGGCCTGGCCGAACTGCTATTGCGGCGCAGCTTTGGCTTTGCTGTCGGGCAACTCGGTATGGAAACGGCGGTCAGCCGCGAGTTCATGGTGCGGTTGGCACGGGAACCTCCGACGAAAAACAAGCGAACGGTTCGGAGCCGGGGAGGGTGCGGAATTCGGTCGGTATAAGCTTCTGAATGGGAGTTCAGAATTTTATACCGCAATTTCGCATTCTTGCCGACAATTCCGCTTCTTTTTCTGACACATAGAGAAAACTAGGATATGGTCAGTCGCCGGGCGATTGAACCTTGGTTTTCGCCATCATTCATCATAAGGAAATACTGACAATGACAAAGATAGAGAACATTAGGATTGAACTGGCTCCTGGGCGCGAGATCGTGATTGAGACTGGCCGGGTGGCCAAACAGGCTGCCGGCGCGGTTACCGTGCAACAGGGAGAGGCGGTGGTTTTAAGCACCGCCTGCTCCGGCGATCCTCGTCCGGGCATTGACTTCTTCCCGCTTCAGGTGGATTACCGTGAGAAATTCAGTGCCGCCGGCATTTTTCCCGGCGGTTTTATCAAGCGAGAGGGCAGGCCTTCGGAGAAGGAAGTGCTGACCATGCGCATGACCGACCGCCCGCTGCGCCCGCTTTTCCCCAAGGGGTTCTTCGACGAGGTTCAAATTATGGGCAGTCTGCTTAGCGCCGACGGTGAAAACGAGGCGGATGTGCTGTCGATGCTTGGCGCCTCGGCCGCGCTGACCGTTTCCGACATCCCCTTTGACGGTCCGATCGGCGCTGTCCGAATCGGACGGGTGGACGGACAATTTATCGCCAACCCGACCCATTCGGAGATGAAGCGGAGCGATATCGACCTGGTGTACGCTGGCCGTGAGGGCTGCGCGATGATGATCGAGGGCAGCGCCGATGAAATCAGCGAGGAGGATTTGCGCGACGCCATGGCCTTTGCCGACCAGGTGGTATCGGTCCAGTGCCGGGCTCTGAAAGAGTTTGCCCAGAGGGCGGGCAAAGCTAAGCGGCAGGCGAATCTGCGCCTGGTTCCGGAGGACTTGCAGAGGGCGGTCGAGGAATACTGTCAGGGAAAAATCGAGAAAGCCTGCCTGATTGTCGGCAAACAGGAACGCATGCAGCAGTTGAACGAGGTGCGCGAGGAGATGATTGCGGCATTGTCGGATCGTTTTCCCGCCGACGACGGCGGAGTCGAGCCGCCATTTGCAGCCGCTTTTGCCGAGGCTTCCGAAAAAACCGTGCGTCGTCTGATTCTCGAGCGCCACGAGCGCTCGGACGGACGCGGGCTCGACGAACTTCGCTCCATCGAGTGCGAGGTCGGGGTGCTGCCGAGACCGCATGGCAGCGCCCTGTTCTCCCGTGGTGAGACGCAGTCCATGGTAACCATCACCCTGGGGTCGGAGAGCGATGCCCAGGGATATGACATCATCACCGGCAGCGAGGGAGCGGGCGCAGGCAGGAAACGGTTTATCCTGCACTACAATTTCCCCCCCTTCAGCGTCGGCGAATGTGGACGGATCATGGGGGTCAACCGCCGTGAAATCGGCCATGGCGCCCTGGCCGAGAGATCCTTGGCCGGGATGCTGCCGGCCGAATATCCCTACACGGTTCGCTGTGTCTCCGACATCCTTGGCTCCAATGGCTCCTCGTCGATGGCCAGTGTCTGCGGTACCAGTCTGGCTTTGATGGATGCCGGTGTGCCAATCAAGAAGGCGGTGGCCGGAATTTCCATTGGCATGGTTCAGGATGAACAGGGGAAGCGGGTTTTCCTAACTGATATACTCGGTTCGGAAGACCACTATGGCGACATGGATTTCAAGCTGGCAGGCACGCGCGACGGCATCACCGGTTTCCAGCTCGACCTTAAGATTGGCGGGCTTGACCTGGAGGGGGTTTATCAGGCCATGCTCAAGAGTCGCGAGGCTCGGCGGCAGATTCACGATGTCATGGACGCCTGCATTGCCGAGCCGCGCTCCGAAATCAGTCGCTACGCCCCCCGTATTGTCGCCATCAAAATCAACCCGGAAAAAATAGGCGGCTTGATTGGCCCCGGCGGCAAGAACATCCGCGCCATTTGCGAACTGAGCGGCGCGCAAATCGACATTGAAGACGATGGCACGGTCAAAATATTCGCCTCCAGCGGCGATGCCTTGGACCTGGCCCGGCAGGAAGTGGAGAAAGTCACGGCGGAAGCCGAGGTTGGCAAGATTTACCGTGGCCTGGTTAAGTCGGTCAAGGAGTTTGGTGCCTTTGTCGAGATTCTTCCCGGCCTCGAGGGGTTGCTGCACATTTCCGAGATGGCGGACTACAGAGTCGAGCAGGTCGAGGACATCTGCAAGACCGGCGACTATGTCAGCGTCAAGGTGATCGACATCGACCATGATCGCGGCCGGGTGCGCCTGAGCCGCAAGGCGGCCTTGGAGGAGATGTAGAACATATCAATCTTTCTGAATTTGGCAGAGGGGGGCTGCGCCCTCGCTGACAGGGATTTTATATGGTCGAAGTCCACCCATTTCAAGCGGTTTCTCCAGCCCCGTCGGTGGCGGCGTCGGTGGCCAGCTTGCCTTATGACGTGGTTTCCGCCGAGCAGGCCCGCACCATCGTGGCGGACAATCCACTGTCCTTTTTACGAGTCCTGCGGGCGGAAGTCGATCTGCCGCCAGATACCGATCCGGTCAGCGAAACGGTCTATCAAAGAGCCGCCGACAACTATCGGCAGATGAAAGAACAGCGCATCCTCGTCCGGAACAGCGAACCCGCCCTCTATTTGTATTCGCTGCTGATGGACGGACATCGGCAAACCGGACTGGCCGCTCTCTGCCGGGTGGACGACTATGAAAATAATCTGGTGCGCAAGCATGAGAAGACTCGTCCGGACAAGGAGGATGACCGAACCCGGCACATGCTTGCCTTGCGGGCTCAGACGGGGCTGGTATTTCTGGCCTGTCCGGGAGGAAAACGTTTGAAAAGCCTGCTTGCCGAGGGCATGAGCCATGAACCTATGTTCGACTTCACCGCCGCCGACAACATTCGCCATACGCTGTGGCGGCTGCCTTCCGCCCTGCAATCGCAGATGATACAGGTAATCGGCGAGCAGCCCGCGCTGTACATCGCCGACGGCCACCATCGGGCCGCCGCCGCCGCCCGGGTCAGAGAGTCTCTGCGGGCTGAAAACCCCGGGCACCATGGCCGCGAGGCATACAATTTCTTCCCGGTCGTCATCTTTCCCGCCGGACAACTGCGGGTTCTTCCCTACAACCGCGTGGTTCGGGGACTGGGAGGTTACACCCCGGAAAGTCTGCTCGGGGCGTTGACCGATAACTTCAAGGTGGAGCTGGTCGAAACTCCGCAGCCTCGATCGCCGGGTAAGTTGCGCTGCTACCTCGATGGTTCATGGTTTGAACTTACCCTGAGACACCCTGAGAAGTTGTCCTCCGCCTCGGTGGACAGGCTGGATGTTTCAATATTGCAGGACTTCATTCTCTCGCCTCTGCTGGCGGTTGACAACCCAAGAACCGACCGCAGAATCGATTTCATCGGCGGTATTGACAGCGTCGGGGAACTGGTGCGACGCGTTGACAGTGGCCGGGCGGACGTGGCTTTTTCGCTTTATCCCACTACGGTCGAGCAATTGATGGGGATTGCCGACACCGGTTCGGTGATGCCTCCCAAGTCCACCTGGTTCGAACCGAAACTGCGCGATGGCCTGCTCGTCCACGAGCTGTAGGCCTGTTGTGTGTGCAGGGTGTGGAGGAGGGGAGGTGAAGCCAAACCCACTTTTACAATGAATTTTTGACTGGGGAATGATATCATGCGAGCGCTGGTGACGGGGGGGGGCGGTTTTCTTGGTGGTTGTATCGTACGAATGCTGCTTGAGCGCGGCGACCGAGTCCGGGTTTTGGGGCGCAATTCGTATCCGCAACTGGAGAAGCGCGGAGTGGAGTGCGTGGTTGGGGATGTTCGTGATTCCCAGGCGGTCAATGCAGCCTTGCGCAATGTCGAGGTGGTCTATCACGCCGCCGCCCTGGCCGGGATCTGGGGGCCTGGCGAAAGTTACTACTCGATAAACAGTCGCGGCACCGCCAATGTAATTCAGGGATGCCTGCTCAACCATGTGGGCAGACTGGTTTACACCAGCTCGTTCAGTGTGGTTTTCAATGGCCGGGATATTGTCGGCGGAGAGGAATCCCTGCTCTATGCCGAGCGCTTCAACGCCCCCTATCCAGCCTCCAAATCGGTGGCTGAAAAAATGGTGCTCGACGCCAACGGCTGGGAGTTTGTGGTCGAGGACAAACGTCCGCAGGCCGCCGAAATCAATCAGCGGCATGGTTCGACCGTGCGGCGGCTGGCCACCTGCGCCTTGCGGCCACACTTGATTTGGGGAGAGGGCGATCCGCACCTGCTGCCGCGAGTGCTGCAAATGGCCCGCCGGGGCAAGCTGAAGTGTGTCGGCGATGGAACCAATCAAGTCAGTCTTACCTTCGTTGACAACGCCGCCCGCGCCCACCTTCTGGCGGCCGACTGCCTGACCCCCGACTCGGCGCTCGGAGGACAGGCCTATTTCGTCAGTGACCGGGAGCCGGTGCTGCTTTGGGATTGGATAAATAATTTTCTGCGACGCATGAAGGTGAAGCCGGTCGAAACCAAGGTGCCGTTTCGTCTGGCCTACATACGCGGCGCGATAGAGGAACTGACGCATCGGCTTTTGCCAAGGCTCGGCGAGCCCGCTATGACCAGGTTCCTCGCCGAGGTGATGGCACGATCACACTCCTTTTCCTGGGCCAGGGCGAAGCGGGATTTCGGATATGAGCCGACAGTCGACAATGAAACCGGCCTGAACCGGGTGGTGGCCGCGCTGAGCAAATGATATGAGCAAACAATGGTTACAGGGAGCAAGTCGAATGAGCAAGAAGTTTGAGGATCGTCTGGGCCGAATCGATCATCGCCGGGTTGCCGTCGCCCCATCCATCCTGGCCGCCGATTTTGCTCGTCTGGGCGAGGAGATAGCCGCGGTCGAGGCGGCCGGGGCGGAGGTGATACATATCGATGTCATGGACGGTCATTTTGTCCCCAATATCAGTGT
>SLNM01000223.1 GCA_007133055.1 Lentisphaeria bacterium | reverse complement strand
TGTTGACAAGGACGATGAGACGGAGCGGGGATGGTCCGAAGCCATTGAACAGGACGCGCAGTTGCAAAAGCGATGGAAGGACATTCGGGAAGCCCGTCTGGCGGCCGAATACAGAGGCTTGCGGGAGCAGGTTGTCGAGGCTGTCCATTGCTGGTTCCTGCAGTCGCAGCTCTTGGCTGTCGGAGTGCCTCGCGATAAACTGCCGCATCCCGAGTTGCTGGCCGCCGCTGAAACACAGGGCGCTGACAGTCCGGCGCCCGTGCCGGGCCGGGAAGAGAGCGAAGCCGCCGTGAGAGCCGCCGAAAGGCTGCGCTGGCAGTTGGCCGGCAACATGGATGAAACCCTGGCCATACGGGGTTTCTGCCTGGAACTCTGTGAAAAGTTGTAACCCTTTGCAAAACATACGCGCCAGCCGAATTATCAGCAAGTTATCAACAGGCTGTCAACACCCCCCGAAAGACTCAGTGTATATTCGTTGTTTTATTTGTATTTACCTCATAGGTAAGGATTTATAAAAAAAATCACGGTGGTTTTGGTTTTTTTTGGGGCGCCGTGCCGATGAATTCAGCAAAGTTATTCACAAGTTACGGGGAAAAGCATTGAACCCCCTTGCCGTCAATGGTTTGTTGTTGTACTTGCAGGTTAGGATCGACGGATTAAATTGAGGAGGGAGCAATATGAAGCGGGTTATCAATATGCCAGGCATACGAAGCATGGAAGCGGACAGTACCAGCGCTAACCAGAATATGTCTTATGAACGGTTGCAGGAGACACTGAGCGATTGTGGGCAGGAGCATCTGCTGCAATTTTGGCCCTCTCTTTCCCCGGAAGGTCGGCAGCGGTTGTCAGGGCAGTTATCGGCGGTTGACTGGAGCATGGTGGAGTCGTGGTTGGATCGGTATGTCAAGCATCAGCCTGAATTGAATCTGCCCTCCGACCTGCGGCCCGCCCCCAGCCTGCCGGCGGAGCCGGGAGATGACCGTCAGCGCAGTCTTTACGAAAATGCCATCGAGCGCGGGCGCCAATTGCTACGGGAAGGCCGGGTGGCCGGTTTCACGGTGGCTGGCGGTCAGGGTACGCGGCTGGGTTACGAAGGCCCCAAGGGGACATTTCCGATTTCCCCGGTCAGGGGCAAGAGTCTTTTTCAATGGTTTGCCGAGTCTCTGCTGCGGGCTCGCGAGAAATATGAAGCGGCCATTCCCTGGTATATTATGACCAGCCCATTGAACGATGGTCAGACACGGGATTTTTTCGAGCGGAATAATTATTTTGGCTTGCCTTCCACCGAGGTATTTCTTTTTCCGCAGGGAGTAATGCCGGTTATTGGTTTGGACGGGCGGTTATTGCTGTCGGCGCCGGACCAGTTGGCTGTGTCTCCCGATGGCCATGGCGGCAGTTTGCTGGCCTTGCGTCAGTCGGAGGCGCTGGCTGACATGGCGAGGCGCGGCATTGATTGTATTTCGTACTGGCAGATCGACAATCCGCTGGTGTATATATTCGACCCCCTGTTCATCGGGATGCACCAGCAGACAGGTTCGGAAATGAGTTGTCGGGGACTGGTCAAGACTGGTCCACTGGAAAAGCTTGGCAACTTCTGCCTGGTCGATGGGCGGGTTTCGATTGTCGAGTACAGTGACATGCCCGAGCGGCTGGCCCGGATGACCGATGAACAAGGCCGATTGATTTTTCGGATTGGCAGTCCGGCGATTCACTTGCTGAGCCGTTCGTTTGTCGAGCGCCTGACCGAGGGCGGCAAGTTGGCGCTGCCCTTTCACCGGGCGGTCAAGAAGGTGCCATTTGTCAACTCTGACGGAGAACAGGTCGAGCCGGACGCACCGAACGCGGTCAAGTTGGAAACCTTTATCTTTGACGCTTTGCCCCTGGCCGATCAAGTATTGATTTTGGAGGCGGTTCGCGAAGAGCAGTTTGCGCCGGTAAAGAACCGCACCGGGGTTGATTCGGTGGAAAGTTGCCGTCATCTCATGCAGGAACGTGCGGCCCGCTGGCTGGAGGCGGCTGGCATTCCGGTGCCCAGGAGCGAGGATCGCGGGCTGGGCTGTCAACTGGAACTATCGCCGCGCGCTTTTCTCGATCCCGACGACGTACGCCGGCGAGCTTCGCAAATTCAACCGCCGCAATCCGGCAACAAGGAGTACTACGAATAATGCATAGAACGCTGCCATTTTCACTCGATGATCTAGCTGCCGACCACAAAAGTGTGCAGGCCACTTTGAATGACGCATGTAGCAAGCGCCGGCAGAAATACTGGCTGCGAGGCGTGGCCCAGGTCGAGGATCATGTATATTTTTTCCTGCTGCCCAGGGTCGGCAACAGTGCCGATGAAGACTATGTTCTGGCGCCTCTGCCTGAAATTCCCTCGCACCAGGATATGATTGGCATCCTGGACGACCGCTGGGCCGCCGGCTTCGACATGATTGGCTCCTGTCGAGTCTATGAAACGTTGTTTTTGGTGTTTGCCCGCGGCCGCGGCGCAAAGCGGTCGTAGCGGGCGCGGCTTGCTTCAGCTTCCCGGTCGCCAGGCGTCGCCTTGCCGTATTCAGCGGCCATCATACATCCGGAAGAACAAAGTGTGACGCGTTTTTTTTTCGTGTCTTCCAGGCAGGAAAATCATGGAAAATGGCAAGAGAATAGTCACTGACTACCTGATTGTGGGTTCGGGTCTGGCCGGTCTTTGTGCGGCTTTGCGGGCGGCCGAGCATGGTTCGGTGCTGATGCTGGCCAAGCGCGGAATGGATGAGTGCAATACCCGCTATGCCCAGGGCGGCATAGCCTGTGTGGTCGGCGAAGACGACAGCTTTGAACAGCATGTTCAGGACACTCTCGAAGCCGGTGCCGGGCTGTGCCGGGAGCGGGCGGTGCGGGAAATCGTCGCCGCCGGCCCCCGGACGGTGGCTGAGCTGCTGAGTATGGGGGTGCATTTTTCACAGGCGGACACGCTGGCTTCGAGCCAGCCGGTCAACCATGAGGCGCCCCAGTCCCTGACTGAGACCAGCTTCGATCTGGCCCGCGAAGGCGGGCATAGCCGGCGTCGGATATTGCACGCCGGCGATATAACCGGTGAGGAGCTGGTGCGGGTGCTGGGACGGCGCTGCCGAGAGCATCCGAAGATCGAGATTCTCGAAAACTACATCGCCGTTGACCTGATCTCGACTCGTCATCATCTTGACTGGCAGATGGAAAATCGATGCCTTGGACTCTATGCCATCGATACTGCGGTCAATCAAATCAAGACCATTCTCAGCGACTGCACTATTCTGGCTACGGGCGGTGTTGGCAAGGTCTATCTTTACACCAGCAACCCTGACGTTGCCACCGGCGACGGTCTGGCCATGGCCTATCGCGCCTACGCGGAAATCCGCAACATGGAGTTTTTCCAGTTTCACCCCACTTGTCTTTATCATCCCAAGGCCAAATCTTTTTTGATCAGCGAGGCGGTTCGCGGGGAAGGTGCCAAGTTGAAGATTAGGCGCGGCGACGACTACGAGGAGTTCATGCAGCGCTACCATCCCCAGAGTGTTTTAGCTGCGCGCGACATTGTGGCTCGGGCCATCGACGACGAGTTGAAGCGCACCGGCCAGCCTTGCGCCTGGTTGGATATTCGTCATCGTGGCCGTTCTTTTCTTGAGCGTCGCTTTCCCAACATTTTCGCCACCTGTCTGCAATACGGGTTCAATCTGGCCGAAGACTTAGTGCCCGTGGTTCCGGCCGCCCACTACTGCTGCGGCGGGGTGGCCACGGATTTGAACGGACGCACCGGGGTCGGAGGGTTGTATGCCGTTGGCGAGGTGGCCTGCACCGGTCTTCACGGTGCGAACCGACTGGCCAGCAACAGCTTGTTGGAGGCGGCGGTGATGGCTCACCGGGCTGTCGACCATGTGGTGACCGCCGGGGCGCCTGGCCCGAAGGTGCCGGCGGAGATGATTCCGGACTGGCAGATCGGCCGGGCGGTTGATTCCGACGAACAGGTGGTGATCTCGCATAACTGGGAGGAAATACGCCGTTTCATGTGGGACTATGTCGGCATTGTTCGCACCAACAAACGGCTGGAGCGGGCGAAAAACCGCATCCGAATGATTCGGCGGGAAATTGAAAAATACTACTGGGACTTCATTATTACTCCGGACCTGGTCGAGCTGCGCAATCTGGCATCGGTGGCCGAAATGATTGTTGACTGCGCCCTGGCCCGCCGGGAAAGTCGGGGGCTGCATTTCAATGCCGACTATCCGGGAACCCGCAAGCAGGGAGGGAGCGACTCGCTGGTTCGGCGACCTGTGCCGGAAGTGGTTCGCATGGAGCAGCAGCAGCCCGCGGTCTCTTTTGCGAATGCGGTAAAGTGAATCAACCTCCAGAACTAAAATCCGGCAGTTATTATTCCAAGTTGCATTCAAGATGATTGAATCGATTAAGGCGAAAGATTAAGGCAAAAGATAAAGGTTGAGCTGATTTTTCCTAATCTTTCGCCCTAAACTTTCGCCCTAATCTCGATCACATTGACTGCGAAACGGAATTAATATTTTCAGCCGAAATGGAATGAGGTTCAGGGCAAAGTTCTGGACAAAATTGAATCCAGGAACAGGCGTGAAACCATTTTCACGCAACCTCTGGCTGTATTTATGTGGGTCTTTTCGCCAATTTTATCACGGATTCAGGTATGAACCACGATCCCAATAGTCGAATGGTGAAAATCTTCTGCCCCGAATGCGAGCAGAAGCTGGATGTTTCGCATGTCGAGCCGTTTTCCGAAGCGTCATGTCCCCGGTGCCAGAATCCCATACTGGTGCCGCGTCGGTTCGGCCACTATCTGCTGGAGGAGCCGATTGAACAACGTCGTGTCTGCGCAGTTTATCAGGCCATTGATTTGAAGCTGGGCCGTCCGGTGGTGGTCAAGATTTTCAGCCGCGAGCTGTCCGGGGACCCGCAAATCGGCGAACAGTTGATCAGTTTGACCAAACGGCTGGCCGTCTTCAACCATCCCAATATTCTGCCGGTCTTTTCCAACGGTGAGCACGAGGGTCAGTATTATATTGTCACCGAGTACATGTCCGGGTTGTCTCTTTACCATCAGGTTAAGCAGAGATACCCTCTGGCCATCGGGGATTGCCTTGCTTACGCCGTGGAAGCAGCTCGCGGGTTACTGGCGGCCAGCCGCGAGGGATTGCTGCATGGCAACCTCAACCCGCGCAACATCCTTCTGAGCGCCGACAATCATGTGAAAGTCGGCGATTTTGGCATGTGGCAAATAAGTCTCAGTCTTGCCGAGAACAACGAGACGGGGATGGGGGGAGAGTTTGACGCGCGTTATATGGCTCCGGAAGTGCTCGACGGTCGGCCGGGAGATTGTCGCAGTGATATTTTCAGTCTGGGCGCATGCCTTTATTTGTCCCTGACCGGGCACCCGCCTTTCCCCGAGAACCGTCGCTTTGCGGAAGCTCATGCATCGGACTCGGATGAGTCGCATGTCCCCGCTCATTCTCTGTCCAGTGAGCCGATCGATGAGCGGCCTGACATCGACGAGGAACTTAATCATTTTATTTTGCGGATGCTGGCGACTGCTCCCTCGGAGCGACCAACTTGCTACGACCACCTAATTACCGGTCTGCTGAAACTCAGTCAGCGCAATCCGGTCAGACCGGGGTTCGGCCCGTCAATGGCGCTGTCCGGCGCGGCGGGGCGGCGCAGCGGGCAGCCGGAGCGGGGGAGATTACGCAGCCAGATGATCATCGAGCGGTTACGTCGAAACCGACGGAAGCGCCGGTTCGTCCAGATCGCAGGCTGGGGTGTTTTGTTGCTTTTGCTGGCCGTGATTGTAACCTGTATGCGGGGTCGGCAGCAGGAGGCGGAATGGTACCGGCAGTATATTGCTCCGGTTGAGGAGAGAATCAGGCAAGGCCTTTTCTCGGCTCCCAGAACCATTTACCAGGATGCCGCGGGAGAAGATGAGGAGGATGATGTGGAGAAGGTGGAAGAGGTGGCGCCGGAGCCGCTGCCGGTCGAGCCACGGCAAACATTTCCCTCGCCGCCTGAGGTTGAGCCTGACCCGGGCTCCGAGGATGCCGACAGGCAGCCGGAGCGGCGACCCGTGGGCAACGATCAGAGCATTCCCCGCTTTGACTCGCGTCCGAGACCGCCTGACCTAACCTTCCGCACGGTTCAGGATGAATTGCAGGAGTACCTGCGACTGCACGATGACGACTTGCGGCGGCTTGAGCGAGACCGCATCGTTGAGCTTAGTCGACTCAAAGGTCATCTGATTCGGCTGATGCGCATTCCCTACGACGGCACTGACCGGGGGGTGCTGTTGGCCGACGGCCGACGGCTGCAAGGCACGGTTCCGTACGCCAATGAGCATGGTCTGACCGTACGCTCCGGAGAACCGCGCCGGACTAGGTCAGTAACCCTGGACTGGGATGAGCTGGCGATCGAACAGTACTTCGTCTTTTTTCAGTTCTATATCGATAAGCGTCTGATGATGGTGGATGCGCCGCAGAATGAAATGCTCGGTGCCGATCCGGAAAGAGATTCGGCCCAGGATTATTTCCGCATGGCATTGCTGGCTGACTGGTATGGATTCTATGACCGGGCCCGGGAGTACGCTCAAAAGGCGGAGGAGCTGGATGATATGATGGTATTTCGCAATCGCAGGTTTCTTTATTACCTGCGCCAGTAACCCGGAGTTGTTGCGAAGATGAATGAAGCTCTGGTCTCTGCACTGATCATTTTTTCAGCCTACCTGGCGGGGAGCGTTCCTTTTGCCTATCTGCTCGGCCGCCTGCGAGGTTTTGATGTTCGAGACCACGGCAGCGGCAATGTCGGCGCCACCAACCTGACTCGTCTGGCCGGGCGGCGCTGGGGGTTCGCGGCGTTTTTTCTGGATTTTGGCAAAGGCATGCTGGCGGTGGCCGCCGCCGCCTGGCTGGCGCCGGACCAGATTGGAACGCTGCTGCCGATGCTGGCGGCGGCGGCGGTGGTGGCCGGACATGTCTGGCCGGTATGGCTTGGGTTCAAGGGCGGCAAAGGGATGGCGACCAGCCTGGGCGCTTTGCTGGTGCTGTCGCCGTGGGCGACCATCCTCGCCGCCGTCGTCTGGGCCGCGGTCTTCCTGCTCTGCCGCTACGTCTCCCTGGCCAGCATGGCCGCCGCAGTTATGCTGCCGGTTGGCGACTACCTGGCCGCCCGCAGGTTTGAGACAGAGCAGTTCAGTGCAGTCCGGCTGCTGCTGCTGGGCATGATTGCGCTGTTTATTGTTTGGCGGCATCGACAAAACTTGCGGCGTCTGTTGGACGGCAGCGAATATCGGTTCTGAGAACATAAGGGTGGCGACAATGCAAATCACTGTGCTGGGAGATGGCGCCTGGGGAACGGCTTTGGCGATTCTTTTGCAGCAGAACGGTCACCGGGTTTGTCTGCGGGGCGCTTTTCAGACGAACGTCGAAGCTATGCAGAGGGACCACGAGAACCGGGCCTTTCTGCCGGGAGTGGGTCTCCCCCCGGAGCTGGCGATTACCGGCGACATGGCAGTGGCGATGCGTGAGCACGCGCCGCAGGCGGTCGTACTGGCCGCTCCAATCCAGTACTTGGCGGCGCTTCTGGAAGAAGTGGCGGCTGTACCCGTAAGCAGGCCGCAACCATTGTTTGTCGGTGTCGCCAAGGGACTGCAACTGGAAACTTGTCGGCGGCCCTCGGAGATGGTTGCGCAATACCTCGGGTCAGTGCCGTTTTGCGCTCTTTCCGGCCCTAGCCATGCCGAAGAGGTGGCGCGGCAAATGCCCACGGCGGTGGTGGCCGCCGCCAGCGTCATGAGCGTGGTCGAACAGACGCGGGACCTGTTTATCAATGATTACTTCCGGGTTTATACCGCCAGCGATTTGATCGGGGTCGAACTGGGTGGCGCACTCAAGAATGTCTATGCCATCGCCGCCGGGATTGGCGATGGTCTGGAACTGGGCGACAACGCCAAAGCGGCTCTGCTGACTCGGGCGATCGCCGAAATGGCGCGTCTCGGGCTGGCTCTGGGCGGGGAGGCTGAAACCTTTTCCGGGCTCAGCGGAGTCGGCGATCTCATGGTCACCTGCTTCAGCAGGCATAGCCGCAACCGGAGGGTCGGCGAAGAGCTTGGCCGCGGCCACGCCCTGGAGGACATTGTCAGTCGGATGAACCAGACGGTGGCCGAAGGAGTGAAAACCACCCTGAGCGTTCGCCAGCTTGTTCGTGCCCGGAAGGTGGAGGCGCCGATCGTCGAAGAGGTTTATCAGGTATTGTACAATCATAAAGACCGAAGCCAGGCGGTCCGCGATTTAATGACTCGGGAGCCGAAAGCCGAGACGGAGTAGGAAACGATGATGGCAATGCCGGCGAAAAACAATTCTTTCCTGCGGATCGACGGTGGCCGCCCCTTGCACGGGACCATTGCCGCATCCGGCAATAAGAATGCGGCTCTGCCAATGCTGGCGGCCTGCCTGCTGACCGAGCAGCCGGTAACTCTGGAGAACCTGCCGGAAATCGGTGATGTCACGACCATGCTGAAAATTGCCGAGACCCTGGGATGCACGGTCGAACATAAGCCGGAGCAGCGCTCGGCAACTGTAACTGCCAGGCGGGTGTCAAGCTCGAACCTGCCGCCCGAGCTGGCTTCGCAACTGCGGGCTGGAGTGCTCTTCGCTGCGCCAATGCTGCACCGTACCGGGCGGGCTGCAATGCCGCCGCCGGGTGGGGATGTGATCGGACGACGCAGGCTGGACCCGCACCTGCAAGGACTGGTCGCGATGGGGGCGAAAATCGAATTCGACAGGGAATTGAGTTTTCAGGCGGATCAAAGATTGCAGGGGGCGGATGTTTTTCTGACCGAAGCCAGCGTTACCGGCACCGAACAGTTGATGCTGGCCGCCGTCCTGGCCCAGGGGCAAACTGTGATTCGCAATGCCGCCTGCGAACCGCATGTACAGAACCTCGGTGAAATGCTGATCTCAATGGGCGCCCGCATCGAGGGCAACGGCACCCCGACCCTGGTTGTCGAGGGCGTCGAAAGTTTGCATGGCACCTGCTGCCGGGTGGGATCCGACTATGCCGAGGCGGGTAGCTTTATCGCCTTCGCCGCCGCCACCGGCGGAGAGATTACGGTGACCGATATTGTTCCGGACCACTACCGAATGACCGCCGAAGTCTTCCGGCAGCTCGGGATAGAGCTTGAATTCGGCAGGGACCGGGTGAGAGTGGGAGCCGACCAGAAACGGACGGTGTGCCATGATTTCGGTGGCGGTATTCCGGTGATCGATGACGGGGTCTGGCCTCAGTTCCCCTCCGACCTGATGAGTGTATGCATTGTGCTGGCCACCCAGGTGCGGGGGACAGTCCTGTTCTTCGAGAAAATGTATGAGAGCCGCATGTATTTTGTCGACCGACTGATTGCAATGGGAGCCAATGCGGTTATTTGCGACCCACATCGGGTGGTCGTCATCGGTCCGGCCAAACTGCACCCGATCGAACTGAGCAGCCCCGACATTCGAGCCGGCATCGCACTTCTTGGCGGCGCTTTGTGCGCCCGCGGCGAGAGCATCGTTCGCAACGTTCACCTGATCGACCGGGGCTACCAAAATATCGAGCTAAAACTACAGCAGCTTGGCGCCCGTATTAGTCGTGAAGAATAGGGCCGTTGTATCACGCTTCAAACGGGGCAAAAGCCCTGGAGCCGTCCGGCCTCGGACGGTGATCAACGGTGGCGGCCCGCCGTCTCCATTTTTACCCGTGAACCGTCAGTAATACGGTCGTCCTCGGCCGTATCGGCGAGCGGCCATATTTTATAGCCACAAAAAACACAAAAAGTCACAAAAATGGAGCCGC
>SLNM01000351.1 GCA_007133055.1 Lentisphaeria bacterium | reverse complement strand
TTCCCAGTTTGCCCATCGACCCCAGCAGTCTGCGCGTGCAGTATATCGAACAAGTCAACCGTTTTATTGACCTGGTGGACAAAGACTGCGGGCGGATGGAGGCTGAATACGTGCCGGTCAACACCAAGGATAATGTCCACCAGGTTCTGGCACAGTATATTGAACGCCGCCTTCGCCGGAAATAGCCGGACGGCATCCGGCCCGGCTCAATCCATGTTATCATTGTCAAACGGGTTTCCGGCTCTCTGCAAAGGCCGGAGCCGCAAGTGGGTTCTGCAATGGCATTTCTAAATTTTTTCATGCTGCTTGGGGCGCTGGGCGTGTCCATCCCCATCATTATCCACATCCTGAATCGAAAATCAGCCAAGCGGGTGATGTGGGGGGCGATGCGTTTTCTGCGCGACTCGCTGGTCAGCCGCCGGCGCAAGATTCTTCTTGAGGAGATTCTTCTGATGTGCCTGCGCTGCCTGCTGATCACCCTCCTGGTGCTGGTCGCCGCGCGTCCCTTCGTCACTCCCGGCTCGCAGGTGTCATGGCTGGTCGTGCTGCCCCTGATTCTGATCGCCGTTGCCGCCTTCGCCGCCTCCTTTGTCCTCTGGGCCTATCCGCGCTGGCGCCGACGCCTTTTTGTGATCGCTGTTCTGATGCTGGCTGGCGCCGCCCTCTCGCTTATTTTCGAAGAGCGTTTGCAGGCCCGCATCTTCGCCACTCGCGGCGCCCGCGACATTGCTCTGATCATCGACGCCTCGGATTCCATGGGACTGGAAATTGACGGTCTCTCCAACTTCGAACGGGCTCTGCAAGAGGCCGAGAACCTGGTGCAGGCCGCACCGCCCGGCAGTGCTTTCAGCCTGATTGTCGGTGGTTCCATGCCCTATGCCTTGGTCGCCAATCCTCTGAGCGACCGGGACGTAATCCTCGGCGCACTCGCCGACATCGAACCGGAGAAAGGGCTGCTGCGCGCTCCGGAAGCTCTCGCCTTGGCTGCCTACACTCTGGCCCGAGGCAATAATCTTGCCAAGCAAATTATTATTATCGGCGACGGTCAGCGCGGAGGTTGGAACCTGGCCGAAGGCGCAGGCGACTGGGAAGCAGTCAGAGAAAGCCTGGAACAACTGCCGAGCAACCCTCCGGTCGTTCTCCGCCGACTCGCGCTGCCGGACTCAATCCGCAACGCCGCCATCTCCGACATCTCTTTCTCCCGGCAGACTATTGGGCTGGACCGACCGGTTGAAATCAGAGTTACCATTGCCAATCAAGGCACAGAAACCATTACCCCTGGCAGTGTCCAGTTGACGGTCGAAGATGCATCCTATCTCAACCAGGAGCTGGGGCAAATGCCGCCGAACACCTCCAGGACCGTCACTTTCGAGCATCGATTCCAGAAACTCGGCGCTCACGTGGTGGAGGCGGAACTCAGCGTTGACGATGATCTGGCCGCCGACAACCGCGCCTGGCGCATGGCCATTCCCGTCTCCCATCTGGAGGTGCTGATTGTCGACGGCAACCCGTCCGCCCGCTTTTTCGAACGCGCCGCCGCCTTTGCCGCGCTCGCTCTCGCGCCAGCTCCGGAAACCCGCCGTCCTTCCGATGTAACCAGGCATCAGGACGACGACACGGCCCGATTCGAACGTCTGCTGGTGCATCCGCGCATTGTCGACGCCGCCGATTTCCCTCGCATCGACTCTCTCGATCCTTACGCGGCCGTTATTTTGGCCGACGTTCCGCGCCTGCCGACCGAGAGCGCCGCCGAGCTGGCACGCTATGTCCAGGCGGGTGGCGGACTCCTGGTGGCTCACGGCCAAAGATCCCGCCAGGAATTCTACAATCAATGGCGGATCGATGGATTGCCGGTCATGCCGGGACAACTGGAACAGCAGTTCTTTCCGGGGCTGCCGCAGGACGATGACGAGGAAGCAGTGTCGCCGGCACCCCACACCTTTGTCCATCCGGCTCTGGTCATGTTCAGCGAGGAGAGCTTGGACCTGCCGCAGGTTGTGATGCGCTCGTACTGGCAAATCCAGCCATCTGAATCAGCGGCAGCCGATGGAACAACCCTGGTCGGAGCCGCTCTCAGCAATCGCCACCCGCTTCTGCTCGACCGTATGCTGGGACAGGGACGGGTGCTGCAGTTGGCCTGCAGCCTCGATCCGAGAGACAGCAATCTGCCGTCGTCTCAGGCCTTTGTTCCGATCTTGCATCAGATGGTCTACCATCTGGCCGAAACCGGGCTGGCCAGTCTGAATTCAACCGCCCAGCCCGGAGCCAGTCTGTCGATTTCCCGTCTGATTCCCAGTACCGCACGGGAGGACCGGCGCCAACTAATCTCGCAAATCGGGGACGAAAGGCGCGTTCTCAACGTTATCGACCGCGCCGGCAATCTCAAAAGAGGTCGGCTGCATGTGGCCGAAGACAAGAACGACCGACCCGGCGCCGGCCAACGGGAGCTGCTGCTGCAAATCCCCCCCAACCTCTCGCCTGGTGTGCATCGTTTGGAGATTCCAGA
>SLNM01000226.1 GCA_007133055.1 Lentisphaeria bacterium | reverse complement strand
TGGAACCACGAACACCCCCATATTTCATGCCCCCGCCGGGGGCGATACGAACAAGGAAACGAAGATTTTTCTTCAATCGCTCTACGATTGAAGTTGACATCTGTATAATTATTAGCCGTCAGCAATCATGAAAACTACTCAGCAACCGCGTTCACCGGCCGATGCCGCATCGTCCACGCCGTCCGGCATTCCGGCCGGACGTGCGCTCGGGGTTTGCGTCGGCGCCTCCACCATCAAGGCGGTGGAATTACTGGCCGATGGCACACTAGGTCGGGTGTTGTGTGTTGCCCATGAATGCAATCCGCGGACTCGGCTGCTGGACGTTTTGCGGGAGATGCAGGCGGAAAGTTTCGAGCACGTCGCCATCACCGGGCGCAAATTCCGCTATTTGTTGGATTTGCCAACGATTACCGAAACCGAGGCGGTCGAACAAGCCTTGCAATGGCTGGCTGTCCCGGCCGGGGGCTATGACGCACTGCTCAGCCTGGGCAGCGAAACTTTCGTTCTCAACCAGCTTAACCGGCAGGGACATGTGATCGATGTTGTCACGGGCAACAAATGCGCCTCCGGCACGGGTGAATTCTTTCTCCAGCAAATTCGCCGCATGAACCTTTCCCTGGAACAGGCCATCGAGCAGGCTCGGCGGGAGGAGGCGCACCGGGTTTCGGGACGCTGCTCGGTTTTCTGCAAAAGTGACTGCACCCACGCTCTTAACAAGGGAGTGCGGCCGGGCGAGGTCAGCGCGGGACTGTGCGCGATGATGGCCGAAAAAATCATGGAGCTGACGGGCAAGACTCAGGCCCGCAAGGTGATACTGGTTGGCGGGGTTACCCGCAACGAGCTGGTTGTCCGGCACCTGCGCGAACAGCTTGAGCAGGTGTGGATACCCGACCAGGCCGATTGTTTCGAGGCGCTGGGCGCCGCTGTCTACGCCCGGGTCAAGCGTGTGCAATGGAGCCGAAGACTGCAATTCAACCAGGATCATGCCACCTTCCATTTCCTGCCGCCGATCAGTCAGGGGCAGAGTCAGGTATCCTTTCAAACCATGACCCGGGACCGGGCCGAAGCGGGTCAGCGCTGCCTGCTCGGACTGGATGTGGGTTCGACCACCACCAAGGCGGTGGTCATTCGCGAACAGGACAACGCCCTGCTCGCCGATGTCTATCTGCGAACCAACGGCGACCCGGTCGGCGCCGCCCGCGCCTGCTACCGGGCGCTGCACGAGAAGCTGGCGGTTGCCAGTCTTCATATTATCGGGCTCGGCGTAACCGGTTCCGGTCGCCAACTGGCCGGGCTGCATGCGCTGACCGATGCTGTCATCAATGAAATCATCGCCCATGCCACCGCCGCCGTCTATTTCGATCCCGGCGTCGACACCATCTTCGAGATTGGCGGCCAGGACGCCAAGTACACTCACTTGGTCAATGCAGTGCCGGCCGACTACGCCATGAACGAAGCCTGCTCGGCCGGCACCGGCTCGTTCCTTGAGGAGTCGGCCAAGGAAAGCCTGGGGATCGAGGTCGAGCAGATCGCCGAGATCGCCCTGCGCAGCCAGAAGCCGCCCAATTTCAATGATCAATGCGCCGCCTTTATCAGCAGCGACATCAAGAACGCCTCGCACGAAGACATCGAGTCGTCCGATATCATTGCCGGACTGGTCTACTCGATTTGCATGAACTACTGCAACCGGGTCAAGGGCGCCCGGCCGACGGGGCGAAAAATATTCATGCAGGGCGGTGTCTGCTATAATCGGGCGGTGCCGATGGCCATGGCCAATCTGATCAGGAAACCGATTGTGGTGCCGCCGGAACCCGGGTTGATGGGCGCCTTCGGGGTCGCCCTGGAAGTTAAGAAACGAATCGGCCAGAAGCTCCTGCCGGAAGCCGAGTTCGACCTGCAAACCCTGGCCGACCGGGAAATCGAGAGCGGCCAGCCCTTCCGCTGCCGGGGTGCCGGCGAGAATTGCGACCGCGCCTGCCTAATTAATATCTACCGCGTGGCCGGCAAGAATTATCCGTTCGGCGGCATTTGCAACAAATACTACAACCAGCGGCACAACATGCAGGTGGCCGCCGCCGACTTCAACTGGGTGCGCCGCCGCCAGGAACTGGTCTTCGACCCCGCCGCGCCGAACCGGAGCCCCGAAACAGCTACGAGCGTGGGCATCAGTCGCTCGTTTTCGGTGAACACTTTCCATCCGCTGTATCATACTTTTTTCCATGAGCTAGGCTTTGCCGTCATCCTTGCCGAGAAGCCGGAGCCGCGTGGTCTGCAAAACATCCACTCCTCCTTCTGCTACCCGGCCGAGCTGGCACACGGGTTCATGCAAAACCTGATCGACCAGAAGCCGGACTATATTTTTCTGCCGGCCATCTCGAGGCTGCCGCTCGAATTCAAGACCAGCGGCAAGATCATTCGCGATCAGTGCTCGTGCGTCATTATGGGCGGCGAACCATACTATCTTCGCAGCGCCTTCGATCTGCCTCCGCAAACCCGGCTGCTGACCCCGGTGCTCGATTTCAAGAAAGGCTT
>SLNM01000004.1 GCA_007133055.1 Lentisphaeria bacterium | reverse complement strand
TTCCACCCCCGGCATGTTGTATAATGGGAAAGAGAAAATTTATTGAAAATTCCCAGGTGCGAAATTGAGGTTAAGGATGTCGACTAAGTGTGTCCAACCGAGGCAGCCCGGACGAATGCGGTTAATTAATTTGGGTCTTCCGCAGAATCTGTGGGTCCAGTAGTGTTACTTTGTTTCAATTTGCCACACATAAAATGAGGGAGATCTGCGTGTACGAGTACGTGTACGAGTACGGCCAACAACCCATCATTCATCCGAGATGCTCCTCTGCCACGCCACAAGCATTCGTACAGTATCGGAGAGAATCATCTTGCCCTCTGTAGCCTTGCGTGTGAATGGCGACCGACGGGCGGCGACGACATCAAGGCTGGCCGCAGCCTGTAGCGCAGCCGTGCGGGCGTGCCCGATGAACCGACAGCGGTCCTTTGTGGAGAACTAACCGTTTCCTTCCGCGATGTTCACAGGAACACTTGCCGAAGCTCTGACCAAGTGATCATGAGCGGACACTTTGCGCTCGATTTCAGAACACAACGGTTCAAGCCAAGCGACGAAGTCGATCGAAGCCTGGTACACCCTCAGATCTTCATGATCGAACAGTCTGCTCATAGTCTCCCCGTACTCGTACTCGTACACGTACTCGTACACACAAATCTCTTCATTTCTGCCTCCAAATTTATCGTTACGAGATAATTATGCCCTCGTAACGCACTAATTGCACTCAATACCACTACCAACAGGCCATACCCTGTTGGGGCAGCAACTTCATCTACCCACAGATTCTGCGGACGAGCCATTAATTTCTGCGCTTTATTCCGGTGTGGCCTGCCGAATCACCGACAGCATTTGTTCGGCCGGAGTACTTTTGCTGAGCATGTCAACCGCACCGGCGTCCCGCATCGCTTTGAGCATAGGTTTCTCGTCATACATGGACAAGCCGATAATCCTGATTTTTGACTGCCGCGAGTGAATTATGGTTGTTGCCTCGGCTCCGTTCATACCGCTCATGCTGTAATCCATCAGGATCACCTCCGGCCTGGCTTTGCTGGCAGTCGTCACCGCCTCCTCGCCGCTGGCGGCTTCGGCGACCACCTCCATGTCCGCCTGTCGGTTGAGAATCAGAGCCAGACCCTGGCGCATGACCGTATGATCGTCAACCAGCATAACCCGGATTTTTCTGTCCTCCGTCCGGTCTTTTTCTCCGCCGGACTCCGTCCGGGCAGACCCGGCCGGACCGGCGGCCGATTTCTTGGTCTCGGAAAAATCCAGGGGGACCGAGAAAGCGCAGCGTGTCCCCAGACCCGGCTGGCTGGAGATGTTCAAGGAGCCGCCGACATAGGAAAGCCGCTGGTCGATGCTGAACAAGCCGAAGCCAGGCTGTAAATCCTCTGTCTCAACGTGCAGGCTTTCCGGGTTAAATCCACGGCCCTGGTCGCTGATCACCACTTGCAGATTACGGTCGCGGCGGGCAATTCGCAGCTCGGCTTCGAGAACGCCGGCATGTTTAACCACATTGGTCAGCAGCTCCCTCGAGATTTCGTAGATCAGCCGCTTGACTGTTTCCTGGTTGGTGTCCGCTCCCTCCGCCACTTCCATCCGGACATTCAGATTGTAATTGGAATGCATCCATTCGGACAGCCATTTCAAGCAGTCGACCAGGGCGGACTGATGCAGGATCGGCGGCGACAGATCGAGCACTATCGAGCGGGAGGCGGCGAGCGCCCGATCCAGCGACTGACTGGCGTTCTTCGCCAGCCCCTGCCACGAGTCAGAGTCCGGACTGGCGGTAATAATATCGACATTGAACTTGGCAACGGCAATCAACTGCTGCAAGTTGTCATGCAAACTTCTGGCCAGCCGCAACCGCTCCTGCCCTTCGGCCTGCATCAGTTGCTCGGTCAGCCTGGCGAGCTGCCGGGATCGCTGCTGCAACTGAGCGGTTCTGGCTTGCACCTGCGTTTGCAGCTCCCCCTTGGCCTTTTGCAGTTCATTCAGCAGTCTCCGCTGATCCGTTACATCGCGCGCGACTTCAATGATTCCGACCATGTTTCCCTGGTCATCGTTCAATGCAGTGGCACTGACCTGCCAGCAGACAGGTGGTGAGTGGTTCCCCGGTCGCCGCCGGCCAAAGGACATCTCTCCCTGCTGCGCATTGCCGGTGGCCAGCACCCTGGCGATCGGGCAGGCTGGATCGCAGGCTCTCCCCTGGCAGCGCAATTGCATGCAGGTGCGCCCCTGAACAGAGTCAAGCTCCTGTGCGCCACAAGCTTGCAGATATGCGCCGTTGGCACACTTGAGCCGCCGCTCCTGGTCATAGTGGGCGATCGGTTCCATGGTGTGGGCGAGGATCAGGGATTTCTCCGCTTCGCTCGACCGCAGGGATTCCTCCAGCTCACGAAGCCGGACGATTAAAAGCCGGTTTCTGGACAGAATCGCATCGACCTCCCCGTCTCTGATAGTCTCGATGAGCTGCCTGGCCTCGGCCAGTTGCGATTGCAGTTCCTGATATGTCGGCTCCTTGGTCATTTCAGTCCCAGAGCGTCC
>SLNM01000280.1 GCA_007133055.1 Lentisphaeria bacterium | reverse complement strand
TGCGACGAAGTCAAGCGACTCTTTGGCTGCATGGATGGCACGACCAAGCTGATGGCGCAATTGATCTACGGAGCAGGATTACGGCTCATGGAGTGCATCACCTTGCGGGTCGAGGATATAGATTTTGACCGGGATCGGATTTTCGTTCGCAGCGGCAAAGGCAACAAGGATCGAAGCACCCTGTTACCCGGCAGCCTGGTTGGGGCGCTGAAAGAGCATTTGAACAGACGTTCGCGGAGCACACGAAGATTATGCGGGGCGCTTTCAGCGCATTTTTTGTTTTTGATTGTCTATTCCCAGGGCGTGCCCTGGGCTGGTATGCGAATGCGCCGTTGGCGCGGGGGGTTCATTGTATCTACGGGCAGCCTGCCTGACTACTTAGTCGTTGATCTGATTCCACATGGGTGTGGTCAGACTGCAAGTGTGTCAGGTCCCCGCCCGTAGGACCGCACGGCCGGGGACGGCCATGCGTACCAGTTGTATCTACGGGCGTCCCCGCCCTTAGGACTGCGCCCCGCTCACCGGTACGGCCGGGGACGACCGTGTTACCGGCGGTTCGCGGAGGGGTCATCTTGCCCTGGAGCCGTCCGGCCTCGGACGGTAATTAACGGCGGAGGCCCGCCGTCCCCAGGTGCCCGTGGGGATTCATGAACGTTGTCCCGAACCATCCTCCGAGCTTATGACTCCATGACTTCATGTCTCCGTGACTCCGGGTCGACGAGAGCGGGCGACGAGAGCGGTGGACGATTATTTGCTGGCACCGTCCGGCCTCGGACGGTATTAACGGCGGAGCCCGCCGTCCCCAGGAGGCCCGCCGTCCCCAGGCGGCCGTGCGGATTTGACTGTTCAGAATCTAATATCGAAGCGTTCACGCAAGTCTCTGATGGCATGGTTGGAGCCTAGCCGGGCTGCCCGGTGCAATAATTCCCGGCCTTTTTCCTGGTTTTCTTCCATGCCCTTGCCCTCGATCATGCAAATGGCCAGGGCGTGGATGGCGTTGGCGTCGTTTTCGTCGGCGGCTTTCTGGTACCATTGCACGGCTTCCTGGGGATCGGGTTGTTCCAAGCCAATACCGTGTTCATAAAAGAAACCCAGGTTGTACTGAGCGGGCGGATGGCCTTGCTCCGCCGCCCTGCGAAAATACTGTTTGGCCATTGTTTCATCCTTTTCAACGCCATGGCCCATGGCGTAGGCTACTCCCAGGCTGAAATGGCCGGCCGGATGGTTCTGTCCGGACGCCAGCCGGAACCATCTGAGAGCTTCCTGTTCGTTGATTTGGACACCGGCACCGTCGAGATAGGCGTTTCCCATTGCCACCTGTGCGGGCGCGTAGCCGGTGCGAGCAGACTGCTCGAGCCATGCCACGGCGGTAGCGGGATCACGGGAAACCCCGGTTCCGTGCATGAAGAGCAAACCTATTTTCCCCTGTGCCTCCGGGCTGCCATTGCCGGCTGCAATCCACAGCCAGTTGACGGCACGGTCCACACTTTGCCGGGTGCCGAATCCACGCTGGTGGAAGTCGGCCATTTTCACCTGGGCTCTGACATCGCCCTGGCGGGCCGCTTCCTGCATGTACCCGAATGCTCTTTCCGGGTCCACTTCGGTTCCCAGTCCTTCTTCGTGGAAGGCAGCGACTTTGCGCATGGAATTGGGCAGCCCTCTTTGAGCCAGGATTTCATAGTATTGCAAGGCCAGTTCGTATTCTCCGAGTGCTTCGGCGGTTGCGGCGGTGCTGACGACAGCTTCCTGCACACCTTGCTCGGCCGCCTTCAGATACCAGCGGAGAGCTTCCCGGCGGTTGCGTCCGACTCCCTGGCCGGTGTCAAGGCAGACTGCGTAGTTGAACTGCGCGACGGGATTGCCTTGTTCGGCTGACTTTCGGAACCAGCCTGCGGCCTCTTCGAGGTCTATTTTCAGATTGTCGTGTCCCGAGAAATATCGTTTTCCCAAAGCCAGTTGCGCCCTGGGGTCACCGTCTCTGGCGGCTCGTCTCAGTTGTCGGAAAGGGACTGTCTCCAAGGTTCTGGTTTGCTCCTGAAGCGGCTGGTGGCGGCTGGTTTCGGCGGGCGATGTTTGCCGGCGATTCCGGGGGGGGGAGTTGGCCGCCAACGAAGCGATGCCGGCGGTCAGGAATATGGCCAGGCAGCAAGAGCCGAGCCATGGTTGCAACGTCGGGGCAGTGCGGGGTTTCATGTGTTTCGTTTGCATGAATTCTCCTTTTGAGCTGTCTTACAGGGAATTGCGAAATGCAGATTTCGTAGGTCGACTATCCGAGTCGACCATGCGAATCAAGCCTGGTCGGGACAGATTCCCAACCTACAGTTGGCTCGATTCGCAGATTTCGTAATTCTTTGTATCTGTCTGCATGTATGCCTTCATATTTTTCGGCCGGCGAAAATCACCATTGCCGGAATGCAGGCCATTGTTTTCCGGTGTTTTCTCCAGTCGGCGCTATCGTATGGCGGCGGCTGTCCGGCTTTGTCCGAATCCTTTACGGGTCTTGGTTCTCGAAGATGATGGATGGGCAGTCCGGCTTCGGTGAGCCAGGACG
>SLNM01000310.1 GCA_007133055.1 Lentisphaeria bacterium | reverse complement strand
TGAGAGCGACGAGCTGGGGAAGTATTTTGCCGAGAACATTGCGCTGAGCCATAATCCGATTGACTCGCGCGAGCACTATGCTGTCGAGTTCAAGGGTTATTTCATAGTGCCGCGCAGTGGCGAGTATACATTTACGTTGGCCAGTGAGAATGCCGGGTATCTTCTGGTCAACGACAGACTGTTGATTGCTCGCGACGGCCGTCCCACTGTGGGTGATGCAAGGCGTGGTGAATTCAACCATCGGATTGATCTGTTCCGCGGCATACACAGTATTCGGTGTGTGGTTTTCAATGACGGTGGTCGCATGTTTGCTCTGGTCGGTCGTCTGACCGAGGGAGACGGGGGCGGGCACCAGATTCTTCCCGCCGATTTTTTCATGCATTCTGGCCGCAGCGAACTGCGGGCGGTGGGTTCGCGGCGGCGGCCGCCCCATCCGCTGTTTGACTATTCGATTGTTTCCCATATTGGCTACGCGGAACAGCATTATCATCTGGTCAGGTTCGAGAGTCTGACCGGGCATCCTGTGTCATGGGATTTGGACAACGGTCTTCGGTTGCACGGCGAATCCGTGTACGCCGTGCTTCCCGGCCTGGGGAACCGGTATTTCAGCGTTCGCTCGGAGGGGCTGGAATTGGCGGGTGTGGTGCGTTTTCCGGAACGGGCGCCGCCCTCGCATTCGATTGAGAATCCGGAACAGTTTGAACGGTATGCGGAATTGATGGTTGTCATTCCGCCGGCCCGGCTCGACACTGCGACCCTGCTGGACTACTGGCAGTTCATGGGGCGGCGCGAGGCCCATCCGCACCTGGGAAAAATCGTCGGAGAGCTGATTCAGCGTCCGGAATTGTCCGACCGACAGCGTCGTTCATTGCGTTTGCATTTGGCTCGTCTGGGCGAAGGGGAGCAGGCTGCCATCGCCTATCGTGAGCTACAGCAATCGGCGGGCGAGTTAACTGTGCCGGGTGAATGGGAGGTCGGACTTGAGGTGTTGGATTTTCTTATCTTTCGGCGGGGAGCTTCGAAGGCGGCGGAGGAGCTGTTGCAGAGGCTGGCAACCTTCCCGGCGGCAAACGAAGTTGTTTTGCAGACTCGGCGCATCGACCTGGCACTGAGCCGGAACGACGTAGCGGAGGCCAGGCGAATTTATCGCCGTCTTACCGGCACTCCCGAAGCCTTGCGCGATCAGCGCCTGGCCCAGGTTCGAGGCAATAATTTGGAGGAATTGTTTTATGGGCATCTGCGGGAGGGATTGCTGAGCGAGGCGTGGGAAGTTTTGCGCGAGTGGGAGGCGGCGGCGCCGCACCATCGGCAAGCCGGCAGTTTTCAACTGGCCCGGGTACGGTTGTTCCGTCAATTCGGCTGGCGGTTGGCGGCCATGCGGGTTGTTCAACAGGCCATGCAATTCAATCCGCAGATGTCTTACTTGCCGGAGTTGCAACTGGAAAGATGGCAGGTGCTGCGGGAATTGCATATGCATGATGAAGCCAATCGGCTGCGGATGCAAATAATCGAGCGTTATCCCCGTCATCCGGTGGCCGATAAGCTGCGGGATCTGTAATTACCCATTTTGCGCATTGCCTATTTTGGGTAAATGCGACTATCTAATTACCCATTTTGCGCATTGCCTAAAATGGGTAATTATATGCGGCGAGACATCGTCGATGGCATGTTCCGGCGGAGGCTCGCTGTCTCCAATATGCCTGCGGGGGCTCGGGCGTCATTATCGTTTGCGTCCGAGCGCGGTCATATATTGAAGGCGGCTGAACAGATTATGTTCGGGATTGCGAGCCTGGCTTAGTTTTCCGCGAAAATCTTCGATGTTATTGTACTGGTGCTGCTTCATCCAGTCGGCCAATTGCCGGCGCATTTGGCCGATGACTTCCAAGCCATTTTGCAGCGGTGCGCTGACCACCTGGGCGCAGACGGCGCCGGCGAGGATGGTTCGGGCAACGTCCTGGCCGCTGTGAATGCCGGTGTTGGCACATATTTGGGCGGTGGTGGCATCGGCCATCTGCGCGACTGCTCTGAGTACTGGTCCCAGCTCGGCATTGGCGCTGTGGGTGGAGCCGATTTCGACCGATTCACGTTGCAGGTTGATGGTGGGCGGCCAGAATCGGTTGAAGAGCACGCAGGCGTTTGCACCGGCGGCGGCGATGCGCGCGACCATATCGGGCAGGCTGCTGAACTGCGGTCCGATTTTTACTGCCAGCGGCATTTTTACGGCGGCCCGCGCGGCGGCGACAATTGCCAGCACCTGCTCCTCGACCTCCCTTCCGCTGGTCTGCCGCCGCCCGGGCATGATGCCGATATTCAATGCCAAGGCGCTGGTTCCTGCCGCCTCGATTTCCTGGGCGAACTCGGACCAGTACTTCGTGGAGACACAATTCAGGCTGGCGATAACCGGGATGTCGACGGCGTTTCTGGCCTGGCTTATCGTTTCCAGGTAGTTTCGTGTGCCATATCGCATGTCGATTCTGGCTTCGAGATATTCAAAGACCTCCGCGTGCATGAATTCCTGGTGGTGCAGCGTATCGTTCAGGTCGGCTGTTTC
>SLNM01000112.1 GCA_007133055.1 Lentisphaeria bacterium | reverse complement strand
TTTTCATTTTGTTTTTTGACTTCATGTCTTGGTGACTTCATGACTCCGGGCAGACAAACTGACCTTGTGACTCCGAGCTGTGGACCGGGTGAGCTTGCTGGGGCTTGGTCTTGCGGTTCTGTTGGGAGTCATGAAGACATGGAGTCATGGAGTCATCTTTCTGCTTCCTTGAATTTCCGCTTGCAATACCGGCAGTCGATCAGGGTGTGCGAGTGGGTGTAGGAGTATGGGGAAGGCGCACTGAGCTGGCAGCGACCTTACTCGTACACTCACTTTTACACTCATATAAAAGGTCGGTGTCGGCTGCAAGCTGTTGAGATTGCGTGCAATGGCACCCCGCTGTAGATAGCTACGGATGATGAAAAGGGGAATGGGTTGACGATAGCGGGCGGCGAGAACGATTACGAATATATACGTCCCAATCGTCCATCTGCCCGCGCCGCCGCGCGGCAAGCAGGCCGCTCTCGGGTAAGGAGTTGAATACGCGAAAGGGGATAGGCAATGTGTTTTTAAAGTTCAACTTGAAAAAACACAGGATACGCCAATTGAAATCAAGGCCGCCCGCACTTTCAATCCCGAATTCATACAGGCACTTAAGAAATTCGAAACCTTCAGTCATCGCATTGATCCGGGCATCCTGATATATGGCGGCGAACAGGAGCAGCTATACCAAGGTTGTCAGTTGTGCCGTTTTGAAAACACCGGCAGGATATTCACACGCCAGCCCGACTTTTGCAGAAACTCGGGCTAATAATACAAGGATTGAAAACGTAAGCAGAAAGGTTGAGTTAAACCATGAATTCCAAACCGAATGTATTGTTCATTCTCTCCGATCAGCACAACGCCAAGGTGCTGGGGCATAAGGATCATCCGGATGTCAGGACCCCGCATCTCGACCGACTGGCGAGTGAAGGGACGCGTTTTGACAATGCGATCACGCAGAACCCGATCTGCACGCCCAGCCGGGTGTCGTTTCTCTCCGGCCAGTACTGTCACAACCATGATATCTATGGCCTGTGCGGGCCCAGGCCGCAAGGGCTGCCGACCGTGTTCGGTCATTTTCGACAGCGCGGCTATAGAACGGCGGCCATCGGCAAGATTCATTGTCCGGAGTACTGGGTGGAGGACGATTGCGACCTGTTTCTGGAGACTGCCAATTGCAGTGTCGGCGGCAACCCCGAGTACAAGGCGCATATTCGGGAGGCGAACTTGACCGATGAGCATGCCCTGTCCGAACAGCGCAAAGGTCCCTATGGCCAGTGCATGGACGGCTATCAGTCGCCTCTGCCCTACCGGCACACTCCGGAGGGGTGGACAGTCGACCGGGCGATTGAGTTTATGCAGAGCACTGCCGCCGAGGAAAGCCCGTTTTTCATGCACGTCAGCTTTCCGCGCCCGCATCAGACCTATGCTCCGGCCCGGGAATTCTGGGAACTGTACGATGAGGACAAATTAACTCTGCCGCCCAACTGGCACTATGAAATGAGGGACAAGGCGCCGCATCTTCGTCGAACGGTGCAGGGTTTTATCGAAAGCGCCGAGAGCTGGACTGTGGTCGAGCCGCACACCTACGAGGCGGGATGCCGGCGCAAGCTGCGCGGCTATCTCGGCAATGTCAGCATGATGGACCATGCGGTCGGCGAGCTGCTTGATTATTTGGATAAGGCCGGCCTGGCCGACAATACCATTGTGGTATATTCCAGCGACCACGGCGACTATGCCTGCGAGCATGGAGCTGTCGAGAAGGCGCCGGGCATCTGCGCCGACGCCATCACCCGGATTCCTTTTATCTGGCGCTGGCCTGGCCGGATCAAAAGCGGTCATGCAGTGGAGTCGATTGTCGAGGCGGTCGATGTGGCGCCGACTTTGTGCCGTCTGGCCGAAGTCGATGCGCTGGCCACCGGCGACGGCAAGGAGCTGACAGGCATGCTTGAAGGCGGCGATCTGCCGGTGCGGGCGATCGGGGTCACCGAGTTCGCCTGGTCGAAGAGTGTGCGCAAAGGCGATTTCCGCCTGGTCTATTATCCGAAAGAGATGTTTGCCGAGCAATATCCGGAAGGTTTCGGCGAACTCTATGACCTGCGCAATGATCCATGGGAAATGACCAATCTCTATTTCAACCCGGAATATCGGGAAACTGCGGTTTCCATGGAAAAGAATCTGCTGGACTGGCTGGCGACCACTACCCGCGTAGTCAACACTAATTGTGCGAGACAGCCGACCGGTTCACAGTCCGCCGAACGCTATAAATGTCGAATTAATTCAGACGGCAGAATAAGTCCGGAATGTCTTCGCGGTCTTAAAAATATTAATTACTTGTGAGTGGGCATACTCAACCAATTCTGTTCAGTGCGGAGCCAATGCAGACAATTACCCGCGGGCATCTGGAGACGGTGAGCCTCCGCCGTTAACTACGGCGTGACAAGTTAGCGAGCGGCTCAAGCTTGGAGTTCCGCCTTCAGGCGGCAGCGAGCTCCCGCCTACGCCAAGGCTCCGGCGTGGCAAGTTAGCGAGCGGGCTTGTCTTCGCCCGCCCTCCGGGGGCTGAAGCCT
>SLNM01000372.1 GCA_007133055.1 Lentisphaeria bacterium | reverse complement strand
TCTCTGCTTTCGAAGTGGCAGGCAAGCCGTTTAGTTGGTTTCACCCCCTCTGCTTTCTTGGTTCCGTCCATGGTGCTGGGCGATCCGTGCCTGGTAAAGCCGTTCGGAAAACCCGCCTTCGTTCTCGAAATCCCGGGCATGACGGTCCAGCAGCCGCTCGCTCAGATAATGAGCCTGCGCGGCCAGGATCGCGCCGAGATTGGCGGCACGTTCCTCCGTGCAACCACCGGCTTTCTTTTGGTTGACCCATGCGGCGGCCTCCTCCAGCGTATTCGGACGTAAAGCCCGAGCTTCCTCGAAAAGCCGCTCACCCTGCTGCCAGATCGGAAGTTTGCGCCGGGTAAGATGCTTCCGGTAGTCCCGGGCCAATTCGCCCAGGCTTGATTTGGCCACATTGGTCAGGTTCATCTCCAGTTTCCGGCTGGTGGCACTGTCTTCGCTGCCCTCGGCAATGTTCTGGTAACCGCTGCGGGCCGACTGCACCATCTGATCATGATGTCGATCCTTGAACGGAATATATCGGTCGCAGAATCGGCAGGTGTAGTCATACAGCATCTCCGCCACCCGATACGCCGTTAGATTTCGGTACCCGCCATGTTTGCCATACACCCGCTCCGCCGCTGCCGACCGCAGGGCACTCCTTGCCTCGCTGTTCGCGCCTCGTCCGCTCTGTCCGTTGTGTCCGTTGTGTCCGTTGTGTCCGTTGTGTCCGTTCTCCATCTTCGTTTTCCCCCGCACTGTCTGTTCTGTCCGTTTTTCATTCACCAAGTTTAGTTCGTTCAACCATCGCCATGCCGAAGCGGCCGGCGCCATCCGTTTCCACGCAGCCCAGCGATGACGGAGCCGTTTCCGGGGAGCCCGCCGCGACCCCGCTGTTCCCGGCCCGACTCCGCTCTGTCAGTAAGACGGTTCCCAGAGCCAAATCAAAAGCCATGCCGGTGGGCAACTCTCCAAAAATGTTCGCCCCGGCAAACAGGCCTTGTCTGTCAACTCCGCGTGGTCGGGGCGTCGTTTTATTCCAGTCGCTCCGGCATCCACCGCCCGCCAACACGATGTCGCACCGGCATAGGTCCACGTCCTCGGCGCCGACCGCGCCGGCAACCGTGACCAGGGAGCATTCCCCTGGCTTTGCTGGTTCGGCGGTCAGCAATAAAAAGCAAGCTCCCTCTCCCGGTGCAGGCTTGGATGCCTGATCTTTCCCGGCTGTCAGGCGGTTCCGAACATAGCCCACCAAGGGGATGTACTCCTCCGCGCCTCCCACCAAAACCGCTCGGCTGCGCCCTTCGCGCAACCAGCCAACAGCCGTGGTCAGGGCGGTGGAGAATGCCAGCCTCGGCTGGCAGACAGTCAGCAGACCGCCCCTGATGTCAAGCAATATGGTGGTGTTCGACAGCACACCCGAATGACCGGCTCCGGAAAACAGCAGCGGCGAAGCGGCCCGGTCGCCGAACAGCATACAATCATCAATAAACCGAAAGGTGGTATGATTGGCTCCGTGCCCGGTTGCCATTGCAATAGCAAGGGTATGACGATCAATATCCAGGCAGCCTCCATCCTCCAGAGCCAGGTATGCGGCCAGAGCTGTCATCCGGGAGAAGCGGTCAAGATGTCTCAGTCGCCGCGAGCCAAAAATTTCTTTCAAAGGTGAAGGGGCGGCGATAAATCCAGGTATTTTTCGCACCTTCCCTTCGCCCATGTCCGCTTCCAATTCGCCATTTGGTCCCGGCCGGCTGCGGCAGGCCCGGAGCAGTTCCGCGCGGCCGCAGCCGAAACCTCCGACAGCACCGACGCCCCGAATCGTGACCGGGGTTTTGGCAGCGGCTGCATCGACCTTGCCCGGAGGATGGGCATGGGAGCTGGAATTGGACTTGCCGTCATTCATTTCGAACATTTCATCGAGTTATTTATAAACAGCAAGGCAGTATTGTTGCCGCCATAGGCCACGGAAGTGGAAAGCGCGGCTCCTGCTGCCGGACAGTTCAGTGGTCGGCGTGTTGGTTCACAGCCGATCTCCGGGTCTTTATCCGAATACCCCGCCGTGCCGGGAATGGTCTGCCGCAGCAGGCCGTCAATCGTCAACACTGCCTCGATCCCGCCCGCCGCGCCAAGCGTGTGCCCGGTATAGGCTTTGCTGGAATAGAACGGTACTCCCGGCAGCATGGAGGCCAGCAGCCTCCCCTCGACAAGGTCGTTGTCCGGCGTGGCTGTGCCGTGGGCATTGACAAAGGCTATTTCCGAAGCCGTCAACCCCGATTCCCGCAAAGCTTCCTCGATCGCCCGCCGCAAACCTCTGCCACTGGCTATGGGGCGGGACAAGTGCCAGGCGTCGCAACCGTTGCCGGAGCCCGCCAGCCAGGCGAGCGGCTGCCCCGAGCGCTCTTTCAGGGAATCACCGTTTTCCAGAACCACCACTCCTGCCCCCTCGCCAAGATTGAGGCCGCGGCGGTTCTTGTCGAAGGGGCGACAGGCTTCGGCGTCTGTAATCCGAAGGGAAATGAATCCACTGTATGTCATTCGGCTTATTTTTTCGGTGCCCCCGGCCAGAACAATATC
>SLNM01000048.1 GCA_007133055.1 Lentisphaeria bacterium | reverse complement strand
GAAAATAAAACTGCCAAATGTGGCCACCGCACTCTGCTCCCGGAAGTCCTGAACGGCACTGCGCAGCTCCTGCATGATACTGACCGAGAGCTGGTACAATTCGTCGTCATGAATAATCTTGCCCAATGACCCCTCCCCCTGCGAGATGGTTCTGCTGACCTCGGCCAGAGAACGGACCGAACTGCTGACCTGACGGAAAAGCTCGCCGCCGTCCCGGAACAAGAGAGCCCCGGAGGAATCCTCGTTTTGCCAGTGATCCGTGAAATTCCTGATATTGTCCCCGATCGCGACTATTTGCCCGTGCAGCTGTTCGTCGAAGATCAGCCTGCCGATTGTGCCTTGCCCCTCGCGCAGGTTCCTGGTTATCGCTTGCAGGTCATTATACAGAGAGGGATCGGTAATCAGCCGCCCGACCGTGCCTTTGCCTGCTCTGGCGTCCGCCACCACCAGCTCCACCTGGGCCGTCACCGCAGACACATTCCGACCCACTTCGCGGATGGTGTCCAGAGCCAGGCGGAACTCGCGATAAAACTCCTCGTCCGTAATCAGCCGACCGACCACCCCGCGACCTTCACGGATGTCCCGGCTGACCATCTCCAGATTGTCGACAAAGGCAACGATCTTATCGACCGTCTCCGCCTCGTCCAACTGCGCCCGCAGACGCTCGAGGTCGCCTCTCATTTCCTCCAGCAGCACAGCGGCCTCGATCATCAGATCGAACTTGTCCTCCCCCTCCAGAACAGCGTCGCCGGGCAGCCGATTGGCCTCGGGTGGGCCGAGTTCAATTGCCACATAGTGGCCACCAAGCAGAGCGCCGGGACGAATGGCAATCTGGTAGCCCTCCCGAATCGGCAGGTCTTCGGTCAAAGTCAACGTGACCAGAACCCCATCTTCAATCAGCCTGAGATCGGTAACCGTGCCCACGCGGATGCCGCGGGTCAGAACATGGTCGCCCGACAGCAGACCACTGACATTGTTAAAACGAACTTCGCGCCGGTAGCTCGGCCGGAACCAGTTCTCGGTACTCATCAGGACGGTGAAGTAAATCAGTATGACCATGGCTCCGACAAAAATACCGCCAACCGTCATTTCCAGTGTATAGTCGCTGAACCTGAACTTATGCTTCATGATGGCATGTCCCTTTGTTCCCTATCGCCGTATTCGACATGGTTCATCCTTTGCGCTTCGATAAAGCTCTGCACCAGCGGTTCCGGGTCGGCTTGAAACTGCCGCGGCGTGCCGAGGCTGACAATCCGCCCCTGGTGCAGCAGCGCCACTTGGTCGCCAACCGAGAAGGCGCTGATCAAGTCATGAGTCACCACCACGGAGGTGACATTCATTTCATGTTGCAGTTTGTGAATCAACTGGTCGATGCTGCGCGACAACACCGGATCGAGACCGGCGGTCGGTTCGTCGTAGAGGATGATTGGCGGCCGAGTAACGATCGCCCGGGCCAGCCCGGCCCGCCTGAGCATGCCGCCGGAGAGTTCCGGCGGCATCTTCGACTCCACCTCGGGCAGGTTGACCAGAGCCAGTGCCTGGCGTACCCGCTCCTCGATCTCCTCTTCGCCAATACCACCGCGCTCGCGCAGCGGCAGAGCAACGTTGTCAAACACATTCATCCAGTTGATCAGCGCGCCGCCCTGAAACAGCATGCCGAAACTGCGACGCAATTCCGACAAAGCCCGGCCGCGGGCGCTATGCAAAGGCCGTCCGTCCACCAGAACCTCGCCGGAATCCGGCTTCATCAGGCCAATCATGTGCTGTAGCGCCACACTCTTGCCGGCGCCGCTGGAGCCCACGATAACCAAGGTCCGACCACGTTCGACCTGGAGCGACAGTTGGTCCAGAACTGTTTTGCCGGCCAGGGTCTTGCGTATGTTCCGCAACTCCAGCATCAGTAGAAAATCCGTGTGACAATATAACCGCAGATCAGGATCAGCAGAAACGAATGCACCACCGTCGCCCGGGTCGCCCGACCCACCCCCATGGCGCCATTGGTGGTGGTTAACCCCTGATAACTGGCCACGCCGACAATGATGATGCCGAACACCCAGGCCTTGAGCAACCCCACATACAGCTCCTTGTTGCTAAGGAACATCATGGCATTGTCATAGTAGGCCCGGGGGGTAACCCCGAGCTGGGTATAGGCCACCAGCATCCCCCCCGACACCCCCACCAGATTGGAGTACACAGTAAGAACCGGAGCCATTACCATGAACGCTACCAGCCGGGGCATGACCAGAAAACTGGCCGGATTCACCGACATCACATGCAAAGCCGCAATCTCGTCGGAAACCTGCATGGTGCCGATCTGCGCGGCAATCGCCGAACCCACGCTGGCGGCAAGAATCAGCGCGGTCATGAAAGGACCCATCTCACGTACGATGGTCTGAGAAACCAGATTGCCGACCTGAACCTCCTGATTGTACATCTTTAAAACCAAACCGGCCTGCAAAGCCAGAATCATGCCGTTGAACATCGCCACCAAGGTAACGACGCCAAAACTGCGTATGCCGCAGTTGAAAAGCTGGCGGACAACCTCGCGCCGCCGCCACCACACATCCTTCAAACACCAAAATGCCTCGCCGGTTATCAACAGTGCATTGCCGGCGTCCCGTAAAAACAACAGCAGACGCCGCCCGAGCTTCTCGACAAAGTTGTCCGCAGGAGGCCAGTATTCAGGCTGAAAATATTGCATGTAAGAACCTCGACAAGTAAGATAATGAATACTTGGCTGTTAGCAATCCCCCCGGCGGTTTTCACGGAAACAGCAGACAATTGTCAATCAATCGAACCTGACCAAACCATGCGGCCACCGCCAGCACCGCCGGCCGGTCAATCGTCGCCAGCATCTCCAGATTCTCACGCGAACGCGCCTCCGCATACTCAATCCTGCCGCCGGCCATCCGAACTTTCTCCGACACAATGGCCGTCAGTACCGCCGCCGCTCGCTCGCCCTCGGCAAACTGATGCCGGGCCGACTCCAATCCCTGAAAAATCGAGGTCGCCCGCCGACGTTGGTCGGCGCTCAAGCCACAGTTGCGCGAACTCATGGCCAGGCCGTCACCCTCGCGCACAATGGGCAGCATCTCCAAGCCTACCGGCAGATTCAGATCGCGAACCACCCGCTCCAGCACCAGCGCCTGCTGGATGTCTTTCTGGCCGAATAACGCCACCTCCGGCTGCACCGCGTTAAACAGCTTGACCACCACCGTCGCCACGCCGCGAAAATGGCCGGGGCGAAACTTCCCGCACAGCGGGCGCGACAAAGCCTCCTCCGTTACCCAGGTCGAAAAGTCGGGCGCATACATCTCTTCGGGCGGCGGCGCAAAAACTGCCGCCACACCATGCGCCCGGCAAGCGCGAAGGTCACCCCCGAGATCACGGGGATAGGACGAATAATCCTCGTGCTCGCCAAACTGGGAAGGGTTGACAAAGATACTGACCACCACCCGGTCGGAAAGTTCGTCTGCACGACGAATCAGAGCCAGGTGCCCACCGTGCAAAGCTCCCATCGTCGGCACCAAACCAACCCGCAGACCGGAGCGCCGCCAGCCCAGCGACATTTCTTGCATGGCCGCAACCGTGCTTGTCACTGTGAGATTTGCAGACATCCCTGGCTTCCTTGTTTCTGAATGCATGACTTGCGGCTGTAATGCGTCAGTCATAGGTGCAACGCTTGAAAACAACCAGTCGGAAAACGAGAACGGCGACGAGAACGGCGGACGATTTGAGCGGCTCGTTGCCCGTTCTCGTCGCCGTTCTCGTCAATCGACACGAATTTCCCACCTTTAACTGACGCGTTACTTGCGGCTTCACTTGCCACCTTGCAACCTCGGCAATAGTCAGGTATACTATAAAATCAGCGGGCAATTATGCAACCCGGAACAGACATGCGCAATCCCTTCACCCATCTGCCAATCACAGGCTGGTATCCCGGCCACATGCTTAAAGCGGGGCGCCAGATCACCCAGCGCCTGCGCCTCGTCGACCTGGTCGTCGAACTGCGCGACGCACGCATTCCCCAAACCTCGCGCAACCCTCTCTTCAATCGTCTGCTGAAGGATAAACCCCGTTGCCTGGTGCTGACCAAAAGCGACCTGGCGGCTCCCGCCGCCACCAAAAAATGGGTCGGCATCTTGCAGAACGAAGAAGATGTACCCGTGCTTGATGTCGATGCCGACGCAGGCCGCAATCTCGACCGGTTCCTCGACCTCTGCCGGCGCACCATCGAACAACACCGACGGCGGACCGGCGCCCGGCGGCAGCAGATGCGACTCCCGCGAATCATGATCGCGGGCATTCCCAATGTCGGTAAATCAACCCTGGCAAACCGCCTGGCAGCCGGCCAGAAAGCCGAAGTCGGACCACGCCCGGGAGTGACCAAAGCTCAACAATGGGTGCGGTTGCGCAGTGGATTGGAGCTGCTCGACACCCCCGGAGTACTCTGGCCGCGCATCGAAAATAAAGTCATGGAACTAAAACTAACCTTGGTCGGCGCCATCAAAGACGAACTGATCGGCGAAGAGCTGCTGGCCGATTTCCTGCTCTGGTGGCATCAGCATCATCACCGGCCATTGTCCTTCAGCATTTACCTAAAAGAAATCGGTGCGGACCTGGACATCGACACCCTTTTACAGGCGGTCGGCCGACGGCGAGGACTGCTGGGCGCGGGCGGGCAAATCGACACCTATCGCGCCGCCCGCGCTCTGCTGCATGATTTCCGAGCCGGCAAGCTGGGAAGGGTTACATTTGACGTCGCCCGGGACGACTGCATTTTGTGATTCGGAACAGCCGGTTTCTGATGTTTCCATCTTTCTCGATGGACTGGCCAAATATGCAACCCCGAACTATGTTAAGTTGGAATTCGCGATAAGTATTGACAAGAAAGTGATTTTAACAATGACATTGGACGGCCAGTCAACCAGCGTCTCCCCTTTGTTCACTCCGCCTGCGAACTGGCCGGTGGCCGGTGAATATGACCTGGTGGTGGCGGGCGCCGGCCCCGGCGGGTTCGCCGCTGCCATAGCCGCAGCCCGAGCCGGAGTCCGGGTCGCCATTGTCGACCAGGCAGCCTCGCCCGGCGGCACCGCCACGCATTCTAACTGTCCACATATCATGGGCGTTGCCTACGACGGTCGCCAAATCGTCGGCGGAATCGCCGATCAACTGCTGCGGCGCCTGAGCCAGGCCGGCCAGGCACGCATGCAAAAAGGCGTGGGCGACTTCGAACCGGAACCCCTAGACCGCCGGGAAATCACTCGGGACGCGGTGGCCAGTGTCAACGGCCTGAACCTGGAACTCAGCCGTATGCTGGAGGAGAACGGCGTTGAACAGTGGTTTTACACCCGGATCATTGGGGCAACCACCGAAAACCACCGGGTCACCGCCCTGGCGGTCGACCCGGCCGAGGGACCGGCTCTGCTCAAGGGTAAATTTTTTGTCGACGCCACCGGCGACGCCCACCTGGCCTGGCGGGCCGGCGCCCGGGTTCGAGTCGGCAGACCGGATGAGGTGATGACTAAAACCCTGATCTTTGACCTGGACGGCGCCGCCGAGTTTGACCGCGTGCGGGTCAGCCAACGATTTGAACAATTGCACAAGGAGGGGAAAGTGCCGCTTGCCGTGCAGGATCGCTTCATGGGGTTCCGCTGCCTGGCCCCCGGGAAGATACATGTCAACTACACAGCCACCGTCGGCAACGCTCTGGACAGCCGTGAACTGACTCGCATGGACACCGCGCTGCGCCGCCAGGTGGAGGCAGGCGTGGCCTGGTTCAAAAGCGAGTTCCCGGAATTCAAAAACGCCTGCCTGGCCCATGTGCCCGACACCATTGGACTGCGGGCCGGACGCTCGGCCGTTGGCCGGGAAACCATCACTCAGCAGGACATTGACGACAACACACCGGTAGCCGAACCGGTCGGCCTTGGTCTCCGCCGATACGGCGACCATGGCATACAGCGATTCGCGGCGGCATGGCGGAAACCCGTCTCCGGCCTCCGGCCAATCCCCTGGCGCACCTTGATCGCGGGCGACTTCATCAATCTGGGCCTGGCCGGCCGGACAATTTCCTGTGAAACCAAAATGATCACCTGTATCCGCTATATCGCCCAATGCCTGGCCACCGGCCAGGCGGCCGGCAGCGGGGTCGCCCTGGCTCTGGCCGACAACAGCACCCTGCCCGAACTTGATTATTCCCGCCTGGCCTCCCACTTGAAAGCCAACGGCGCCATCCTGCAAGTGCCGGACCAACGGTGAAATTGCACTTGCCCCGTTCGGCTGGGAGATGCCTGAATCCGCGAGAAAACTGGTGAAAAAGACTTAAGAGGAAATTGAATGTACGAAAGCTTGCTATCTTTGTTCGCCGGGCGCGGCATTGGCGTGGCCGAGCATTTGGCGGCCATCCTGGTCGGGCTGGCAATTTTGCTTATTGTCCTGGCCATCGGCTACGCCCTCACTCTGCTGGTGATGCCGATGGTCATTCGAGCCAGTAAACGCATTCCCACCAAATGGGACAAGCAACTGGAGAAGCGCGGCGTTTTTCGCCGCCTCTGCTGGCTGATTCCCGGCATCGTCGCCTACAGCCTGATTGGTCATTGGCTGGCCGCCGCCCCTCACGCCTATGTTTCGGTGCTGCGAGCCGCCACCGCGCTGTGGCTGCTCCTGACCGGGGTGTTCGTTCTGCATTCCTTTCTCGATGCCGTGGTCGATGTCTATAACACCTTTCCCTTCGCCCGGCAAATACCGATTCGCGCTTTTGTCCAGGTAGTCAAACTGATTACGGTTATTGTCATTGTCATTGTCTCCCTGGCCGTGCTGCTGGGCAAATCCCCGGTTCTGCTGGTCAGCGGCATGGGAGCCATGGCTGCGGTGCTGATGCTGATCTTCAAGGACCCGATTCTCGGTTTCATCGCCGGCATTCAGTTGGCGGCCAACCGAATGCTGGCCATTGGCGACTGGCTGGAAATGCCCAAGTACCAAGCCGACGGCGATGTCATTGACATCACGCTGACCACAGTGAAAGTGCAGAACTGGGACCGCACTATCACCACGGTTCCCACCTACGCCCTGATTTCCGATTCCTTCCGCAACTGGCGCGGCATGCTCGAAGCGGGCGGTCGGCGCATCATGCGCAATATCAACATCGACCTCGGCACTATTCATTTCCTTGACGACGAGGAAGTCAAACGGCTGCGCCGACTACAGTTGATCAGCCAGTACATCGAGGATAAGATCGCCGACATCGAAAAATACAACCAGGAGCACAACATCGATCCGGCCTCCCCGGCCAATGGCCGGCACCTGACTAACATTGGCACTTTCCGCGCCTACCTGCTGGCCTATCTGAAACAACACCCCGGGGTCAATCAGGATATGCTGATGATCGTGCGCCAGTTGCAGCCGACCGCCGAGGGCGTGCCGATCGAGGTCTACGCTTTCGCCAACGACACTCGCTGGTTCTTCTACGAGGGGATTCAGTCCGACATCTTCGACCACATCCTGGCAGTGGCTCCAGAGTTCGGGCTGCGGGTCTTCCAGGCACCCTCCAGTGCCGACGTACAAAAACTCGGGCGCAAAGCCCTGGAGCCGGGCCTGAATAATTCATGAGCCACCTTGGGATGACAACAGGAAAAAATACGCTCATGCTTGAGTTCTTCAGACAAAACAAAGAGCGAACAAACAAGGTTCTGCAGGATTATCTCGAACAGAAAAAAGCCAGCTTCGCCGGAACTCCCGCCTGGGGCGAAGATGTGCTGAACCGGCTGATGCCATTTGTCGCCAATGGAAAAATGCTGAGGAGCGGGCTGGTCCTGCTGGCGCACCAGGCGTTTGCCGGCCAAGCTCGGTCCGCCGCTCTTCAAACCGGGGCGGCGATGGAGCTGCTGCAAAGTTCATTTCTGATCCACGACGACATCATGGACCGCGACCTGCTGCGGCGGGGGGAGAAAACCATCAACCAGCAATACCTCGAGATGGCGCGCCGGGAGGGGCTGCCGGCGGTCGAGCATTTTGGCAACGCCATGGCCGTCTGCGCCGGGGACATCGCCTTCTTCCTCGCCTTCGAACTGCTTAACGACCTGCCGGTTGACGGTGCGATTCGACAGGCCGTAACCAGCCTCGCTCTCCGGGAGACCGCCAAGGTTGGGGTCGGTCAGATGCAGGATCTTTATTTCGGCTTTCAAGCGGAACCGCCGAGCGAGGAGGAAATCATACAGGTTTTCCTCTGTAAAACAGCCGCCTACACCTTTATCCTGCCGCTGCTGGCCGGAGCCATGCTGGCCGGACGGCAGGAAAACGAGCTGGCGGAATGGCGTAAATTCGGTGAAACCATGGGGGTGATGTTTCAAGTGCGCGACGATGACCTGGGCATGTTCGGCGAGCAAAAACAAACCGGCAAACCGGTCGGCGCCGATATTAGGCAAAGTAAAAAGACACTTTATTTCCTTTACCTTTCACAGGCGGGCAGTGATGCCGAGCGCCGCCGATTGCGTACGATATTTGGCAACCCGGACATCGAGGACCGGGATGTGGAATGGGTGCGGGAACGAATCGTCGCACACGGCATTCGCAGCCGCCTGCGCCAAAAGATCGAACAACTGGCGGCCCAGGCCCGCCGACAACTGCAAAATCTGCAAGTGCCGGCCGAATCATACCGCAAAATCCTCGAGGAAACGATAGACTACAGCTTGAGCAGGAACAGGTAACTCAGGTTGGTGATCAAAATGATCAAGATCAGGGCGAAAGATTAAGGCCAAAGATTAGGGAAAACCAGCACAGCCATTGTCTTCTGCCCTAATCTTTCGCCAAAACCTATCCAATCTTCTTGAACGCAAAAGAGAATAACAACAGAGGACACAGACATGCAGGAGACCATGATGCAGGAACTATTCGCCGAACGCATTGGCGGCCACCGCTTCGGCCAGGACAGTACGGTTTACAAATTTGAAAAGATCAAGCGTGCCAAGGCCGCCGCCAAGCGTGCGCACCCGGATACCGAGCTGATCGACATGGGGGTGGGCGAGCCTGACGACATGGCCTTCCCGCGGGTGGTCGAGACTCTGGCCGAGGAAGCCGGCAAATGGGAGAATCGCACCTACGCCGACAACGGCATACCGGAATTCAAGGAAATCGTCGCCGACTATATGCGCGAACTGTACGATGTCCGGCTGAATCCGGAAACCCAGATTTGCCACTCGATCGGCAGCAAGTCCGCCCTCTCCCTGCTGCCCGCCTGCTTTGTCAATCCCGGCGACATCTCCGTCCTGACCGTTCCCGGCTACCCGGTAATGGGAACCTGGACCAAGTATCTTGGTGGTGAAGTGGTCAATCTGCCGCTGCTCAAGCAAAACGGTTTCCTGCCCCAGGTAGAGACCCTGACCGCAGAGCAAAGACAGCGGGCCAAGCTGCTCTACGTCAACTACCCTAACAATCCGACCGGAGCTTCGGCCACGCCCGAGTTTTTCGACCATCTGATTGACTTCGCCCGAACCCATCGACTGCTGATCGTCTCCGACGCCGCCTACGCCCCGCTCAACTTTGCCGGACAGCCTCTGAGTATTCTGTCCCGCCCCGGCGCTTTCGACACCGCCGTCGAGCTGCACAGCATGTCGAAGGGCTTCAACATGACCGGCTGGCGTCTCGGCTGGGTGGCCGGCGCCCCCGGTGCGGTCCAGGCATTTGCCTCGGTCAAGGACAATGCCGACAGCGGGCAGTTCAGAGCCATCCAGAAAGCGGCGGGCTGGGCTCTGCGGCACCAGGCCGAAATAACCCCCGCCATCGGGGAAAAATATCGACGGCGCCTGCAGGCATTGGTTGAAACTCTGAGCCAACTGGGCTTCCCCGCCGTCATGCCGCAGGGCTCTTTCTATCTGTACGTGGAAATCCCCCGCGGTCTGGAGGGCGGACGCGACTTCGCCTCGGGCGAAGACTTCAGCCAGTGGCTGATCGCGGAAAAACAAATCAGCACCGTGCCGTGGGACGACGCCGGAAACTTCGTCCGCTTCAGTGCCACATTCGTGGCCGACACGGAGTCAGAGGAAAAACGCGTCCTCGGCGAAGTTCGACGGCGGCTGCAAGACTGCCGGTTCCGATTCGCCTGAGCATCGGCAGCAAAAGGCTATGCGCCAGAATTGATGCGCCCGACAGCGGCGGCCCGCTGTCTTCAGGTCGCCATGGCTATGTTTTTTTACTGTGAAATGCGCGAAAATCGCGAATAAAAACACCATGCCTCGATAATTTTTTCACAAAGCGAGAGGTGTTATAGCCCCAAAGGGGCGGAATCATCGTAGCCCAGGGTTAAGCGAAG
>SLNM01000092.1 GCA_007133055.1 Lentisphaeria bacterium | reverse complement strand
GTATAATGTCTTGCACCGAGAACGGCGGGAGAGCCGTGTACGGGAAATCTGTACGCACGGTTCGACGAGGGCTCCGGGCTAACCCCCGGAGCTACTCTACTGGCTATTCTTAATCTGCGGCAAGCTTGGCTCGTGAATTATTCAGGATAGCGGCGACCGTTTCTGTCTTAGCCTTTTTTATGAAACGAAGCAACCAAACTTTTACCGACATCGACGATCTCGAACCGCGATTGCTTTGGCGCTATTTCAGAGCGCTGTGCGCCACTCCCCGTCCTTCCGGACGCGAACAGGCGGCCGTCGAGTTAGTGGTTGCGCATGGAGAACGTCTGGGGCTGCCAACCTTGGTTGACCGGGTCGGCAATGTTCTGATTCGCAAACCCGCCAGTGCCGGCCAGGAATTCCGTAAAACCGTCGCTCTCCAGGCCCACCTCGATATGGTGCCCCAGAAAAACAACCAGGTCAAACATGATTTCGACCGCGATCCAATCATTCCCATGGTCAAGGATGGATGGGTGACGGCCGGCAACACCAGTCTCGGCGCCGACAACGGGATTGGCGCCGCCGCCATGATGGCCGTGCTCGAGGCGGGCGATCTGAAGCACGGGCCTTTGGAAGCGCTGTTCACGGTCGATGAGGAAACCGGGCTGAACGGGGCCGCCGCCTTCAATGCCTCCCTGCTGCAAGCCAGTATACTTCTTAACCTGGACTCGGAGCAGGAAGGCAAGTTGTGCATCGGCTGCGCCGGCGGCATCGATATTGATGCCTGCTTCGATATTGTTTCGCGACCCGCTCCCGCCGACCTGGGCGGTGTTCGTATTGCGGTGGAAGGTTTGCAAGGCGGCCACTCGGGCATCGATATCAACAAGGAAGGTGGCAATGCCCTTAGGCTGCTGGTCGGCCTGCTTGAGGAAGCGGGGCATGAATTGCATCTATGCTTAAGTGGAATAAAGGGCGGCGATTTGCGCAACGCCATCCCGCGCGAAGCCCAGGCCGAAGGCGGCGTCGGCATCATGGACCGGGAGAAACTGCACGCGCTGATCGGAGAAAAAAGCAGGAAACTGGCCCGCCAATTCAGCAAGACCGACCCTGGCCTGCAATTGAGAATCGAAAGCATCCCCGCCCCGGCCCGAGTCTGCGACAGCACCGCGCAAAGCCGTATTCTGCGGGCACTCTCCGCCTGTCCCAATGGTGTGGTGCGAATGAGCGACGCCGTGCCCGGTTTGGTCGAGACTTCGATCAACCTGGCCAGTCTCGATACCCGGGATGACAAAATTTTCGCCCGATGGCTGGCCCGAAGCTCGCTTGACTCGGCCAATCGGGAGCTGGCGGAAAAAACAATTGAAATCTGTCATATGGCAGGCGTACACGCCGCCATGCAATCAGGCTACCCCGGCTGGCAGCCAAATCCGGAGTCGGCAATCCTCGCCGTCGCCCGACGAATATACCGGGATTGCTTCAAGCGCGAACTCGCAATCAGCGCCGTGCACGCCGGAATCGAATGCGGCATCCTCAAGGCTGCCCGTCCCGATTTGGATACGGTCTCATTGGGACCGACCATTCGAAATCCCCATTCGCCCGGTGAAAAAGTGGAGATCGCCAGCGTCCTCGCCTTCTGGCGCTTTCTCGTCGAACTGCTTGCCCGTATTGAATGAGCCTCGAATCTTTGTCAGGTTCGGGAGCCTGACAGGAATGTGCCGTCATCAAGCTGCATGAAAGCAGCGTTTAGTTCGTCGCGCGTGTTCATTACTATCGGGCCGCGCCAGGCAACGGGCTCGTGCAGCGGCTCTCCCATAATGCAGAGAAAGCGAAGCTGTCCGCAATCCTTACCTGCCTGTATCTGAAGTTGCTGTCCGGGCCCGAAATAAACAAGGCTGTGATTGCCAAGCAGGGCATCCTCCAGTCTGTCGGTATATCCATCCTTTCTTACTTCCCAGCGGGAAGTATCCTGATCAGGATCGAAGAAGCCTTCCCCCTCGAAAACATATGCCAGCACATTGTGATGCAAAGGTGTGGGTATTCGGGTGCTGGCTCCCTGAGGAACGGTGATTTCGAAAAAGGAAGGGCAGACCTCAACGTCAACAACCGGTCCGCGGCTCCTGCCCAGTTCACCGCAGATCACCACAGCCTTTGCGCCGCCTTCGAGTTCTTCCACCGGAAAGTCGGAGCTTTTAAACTCCTGGTAACGGGGCTTGATCATCTTCTTGTCGGAGGGCAGGTTGGCCCAGAGCTGGAACCCGCCCATCCGTCCTTCGGCGTTTGGCTTTGGCATCTCCTGATGAATGATGCCCTGTCCGGCGGTCATCCACTGTACTTCACCCGGATAGATCGTACCGCTGTTGCCAATGCTGTCGCCATGCTCAACGGAACCTTCCAGCATGTAGGTTATCGTCTCGATGCCCCGGTGCGGATGCCATGGAAATCCGGCAATGAAATCCTCGGGCCGATCGCAGCGAAAGTCGTCAAGAAGCAAAAAAGGATCATGTTTTTCAGGATCATGAAATCCGAAGGCGCGCCTTAGATGCACACCAGCTCCTTCGATGGTGGGGCGGCTGGCGGAAATTCCGACTACCTCTCTGGTCTTT
>SLNM01000109.1 GCA_007133055.1 Lentisphaeria bacterium | reverse complement strand
TCCGCTCGCGCACCAATTATTTCGCGGTCCTGCTCGAAGAGGAGGTCAATGAACTGGTCAGCGCCTGGTTCCTGAAAAGGGTTTAGCCTGCGGAAATGGAGCAAACACAAATCGGTGTTGTCAGATTTAACATAACCAAGCCACTTACAAGGAATCGGAAACATGGCTATCAATATTGCCGAAGAGGAATCCCCGGAAGTGCAGATGGCGCCACTGATCGACTGTGTCTTTCTGCTGCTCATCTTTTTCCTGGTGGCGACCACGATGAAGAAGATCGAGCGCGAGCTTCCGATCGAGCTGCCGGATTCGGCGGCCGCCATCGAGGTGCAGCAACCGGAGGGCATTCTCAGTATCGGCATCGACCGGCAGGGCGGTTTCTATATCAACGCCGAGCCGGTCGGCTACGAGCTGCTGCATGCCACTTTGCGCGAGGCCGCCCAGAGCAATCCGGAACAGCGCATCCGTATTGACGGCGACCGGCTGGCACCGTTCGAGAGCATTGTTCACATACTTGATCTATGCGAATTCGAGGGCTTGAAAAATGTCGCGATCCACAGCGGACCAGACCGCACAGGTCAATAGGGCCAGGAAAAAAAAGAGAGAGACTTTGCTGGGGGTGCCGGTCTGGTACCTCTTGTCGATGCTGCTGCATGGGGTGGGCTTCTTTCTGCTGGTCTGGTTCACGCCCTTGCGCGAAATCGTGATCCCGGAGCGGCAGCCTAAGCCCGACCGCCAAATGCGGGTGGACAGTGAGCGCTTGCAGGAGATGGCCAGACGGATCGAGGATGTCAACCGCCGTGAAGTGCTTCAGATGACGCGGCAGTTGATGGAGATGCAAAGGGAAATGCGGGAGCTTGACCGCAAAATTCTTGAGGACTATGAACAGTTCGCGGAACAGGTCAAGCAGGATGTTCTGGATGAATTGACGGAGAACCTGACGGAGGTGCGGAGCGGGCACGAGGCAATCTCGGAGATGCAGCAGGAAATCGCCCGCGACCTGGCGGCGGCCAGGGAGGTCGAGTCTGCGGTCGAGGAAGAGGCGACGGATGAGCAGCGGCAGAGCATCGAGGAGCATCGGAGCCGTGCCGCTGCGACCGGTCGGCAGGCCGAAGCCGAGCAGTTGCGGCTGGAGAACATCCTCGAGCGCAGCGCCAATCAGGCCGGGCTGGCGGAGCTGTCCGAGCCCTTGCAGGAGGCGTTGCGGGAAGCCTACAGCGAGCAGAACACGTCGCGTCTGAACCAGACCGCAGCCCGGCGTGATGCCGCCAACACCCGCACCTCACTGGAGCGGGCGGAGGAGCGACAGCGGCAGGCCGAAGAACAGCATCGGCACAATCAGGACAAGGTCGAGGAGGTCGCGAAACTGCTTGAGCAGGAGACCGTCCGGCGCGACCAGGAAGCGCTGGCCAGAGCCGAAGCCGAGGCGGCTGATACGGTTGCCGAGGAAACCATGGTCGAGGTCGAACCGGTCGAGGACACGGCGGAAGTGGTGGAAACCGTGGATGACGCATCTGTCCTGGATGTCCGGGATCGGGAGTACCTGGCCTCGATCCGGGAACTGCTGGACATGGATTTGCCGGACATCTATGAAGCCGCCCGCAAAATCGAGGAGGAGCTGACCGAGACCTATCGGGAAATTCGGGCCGCCGAGCTGGCAATGCTGCGCGGCATTCACCTGGAGCGGGCGCTTGAGCACACGGCCGTGCCCAAGACGGTTCGCCCCGACTTGAACCAGGAGGTATTGCGTTCACCGGCTCGCACCAGTCGTCAGTTCGAGCAGCGCAAGCAGGAGGTGGCGACGGCGGTGCGCGAGTCGCGCGGCATGGTTACCGCCAGTCGGACTATGCTGGAGGCGGCCCGCGCCGTGGTCGGCGAGGAGGAGCAGGGGTTCGACATCGACCTGGCCCGTCAGCAGGCCGACCGCTTCGACCTTTTGCGCCAGGCGGCGGCCGAGGACGAGGACAATGTGGCTCGCGATCTGGCCGCCCTGATGGAGCATGGCGCGGATTCCAGGCAGGAGGAAGGAGATGAAAGTGGCGAGGACGGAGACCAGGATGGTGCCGACGGCGATACCGAGGGCGACGAGGGCGGCGACGACGACGAGCGCGGGGACGGCCCGGCCGACACCACCCCGCAACCGCTAATGGCACCGGAGTATCCCCCTTTGGATGAACGCAGATCGAAGTTCACCACCGGGCGGCGGGTCGGCACGGCGGTCGAGAGAACGGCCGACTGGCTGATCGTCAATAGCTGGTATGTCATCGGCCCCTGGCCGAATCCCCATCGCGAACACATGGATACCAAGTTCCCGCCCGAGACCGTGGTCGACCTGGATGCCAGCTATGTCGGCAAGGACGGTCGGATTATCGAATGGGTTTTCCAGCAGACTCATCGGCCGATGATCGAGCCTTACAACTCCGAGCCCTACGGCATCTGGTACGCCTATACCGAACTGTATTTCGAGGAGGCGCGGAATCTATGGATAGCCGTGGGCAGCGATGATCATTCCCGTATCTGGATCAACGATCAGATGGTCTGGGAGAGTGTGCCCTGGCACAAGGCCTGGCGGATCAACGAGGGCTTTCGCAGGGTTCATT
>SLNM01000141.1 GCA_007133055.1 Lentisphaeria bacterium | reverse complement strand
GTTACCGCCTTGAGGCAGTTGAAAACACCTTTGAGGTTGACCGCAATGACGCTGTCCCATTCACTTTCCTTCATACGCATAATCAGGTTGTCCCGGGTTATGCCGGCGTTGTTGACCAGTATGTCAATTCGACCATGCTCCTCGAGCACTTCCCGGATCATGGACTCGGCTTCGGAGGCCAAAGCCACATTGGCGGCGTGGGCGCCTGCCTTGAAGCCTTGCTCGCGTAATTCGGCCGCGGCCCGACTGGCTTCGGAATGATCGATGTCGGCTACGGCAATGGCGGCACCGGCCGCCGCCAGCTCCAGACCAATGGCCCTGCCAATGCCGCGGGCACCGCCGGTGACCAGGGCTACTTTTTCTTCCAGTACTTTCATTTAGGCAACTCCTGTTCGGTTTCGTAACCAGTCAGTGAAAAGTGAAGATAGCGTTCCGGTCGACAAGCGCGGCGGCGACGACGGCGGACTCTTTCATAATCCTTCTCACGGCTCGGTTCGTCTGAACGCAAAAAAAACGACAATCAGGCTAACATACCTGCCACCGACTCGACCTGTTCGGCGGTTCCGACCGGGTATGCCGGAAAGTTGCGGTCAATGCGCCGGACGAATCCGCACAAAGCCGAGCCCGGGCCCATTTCCAGAAGCAGGTCCGTCCGCGCCATCATGTCGCGAACACAGCTTTCCCAGAGGACACTGCCGTCCACCTGCTTTTTCAGGTTTTCCTTGATTCTCTCCGGCTTTGTGGCTGGCTGGCCGGTGGCGTTCTGGGCCACGGGGCAGCTTGGCGCCATGATCTCCGCCGAATCAAGCAGCGGCGCGAAGCTCCGGGCGGCGCCGCGCATCAGACGCGAATGGAAAGCACCGGCGACGGAGAGCGGTACGACCCGGCTGATTCCCTGGTTTCCAAGCTCGGCAATGGCATTTTCCACCTGGTCTTTTTCACCGCTTACCACCAATTGCCCGGGACAATTGTAGTTGGCAACATCAATCCCGCATTGACGGCAAACTTGTTCGACGGTTTCCTGCTCTGCGTTGAGCACAGCGGCCATGGTTCCATGGGTTTCGCGGCAGGCCTCGGCCATCAGTTTGCCGCGCTGCCCGAGAAGTTGCAGGCCGGTGGCAAAGGAAATGGCGGCGGCCGCATGCAGTGCCGCAAACTCGCCCAGGCTGAGCCCGGCGCACACTGCCGGGTTCAGACGGTTCCCGGTTCTCTCGCGCAGTGCTTCCAGGCAGGCGATGCTGACGGCGTAGATGGCGGGTTGGCAGTTGGCGGTGTCAGTCAGCTCCTCGGCTGAACCGCTGTGGCAGAGCGCGGATATGGGTCTTTGCAGAATCCGGTCCGATTCCGCGAAAACTTGACGGGCAGCCGAGAAATTCTCCGCCAAGTCCCGGCCCATGCCAGGATACTGCGCTCCCTGACCGGCAAACATTAAGCCTATGCGTTGATTAATCATCCCTTATGAATCCTCTTCGTTAGGCTGATCATGGCCAGCGCAGCAGAGCCGCACCCCAGGTCAGCCCGGCACCGAAGGCGACAACCAGAACCAAATCCCCAGTCTGCAGATGGCCGCCCCGATTCAATTCGTTCAAACAGATTGGAATAGTGGCGGCGGAAGTATTTCCGTAATGTTCCAGATTCATGAACACCTTGTCCTCCGGCACCCCAAGACGCTTGCCGACGGCCTGAATAATGCGGGTGTTGGCCTGATGCGGAACCAGCCAGCGGAGACTTTCACCCTTCAAACCAGCTTTTTGCAGGACGGCGGAGGCCGAGTTTACCATGGCATTCACAGCCAGCTTGAAAACTTCACGACCCTCCATTTTCAAGTATTGCAACCCTTCTTCCAGCATCTCATGGCTGGGCGGTTTTTCACTGCCTCCCCCGGGCACGGTAAGCAAATCGGTGTAGGTGCCGTCGGAACCCATGTCAGCCGCCAGGCAGACATTCTTGGCCGGATCGTCGGTTCGCTCCAAAATCATTGCCCCGGCACCGTCGCCGAACAAAACGCAGGTGTTGCGATCCTGCCAGTCAACGGTCATTGAAATTTTTTCGGCACCGACAATCAGAGCCCGACGCGCCAGGCCGGTGCGAATCAGGCCGTTGGCCGCCTGCATCGCGTATATAAAACCGGAACAGGCGGCTTCAATGGAAAAACATGCGGACTGGTCGGCCTTCAATTTTTTCTGCACGAAGCAGGCGGTGTTGGGGAATGGCCGGTCGGGCGAAATGGTGGCGACGATGATCAGGTCGAGTTCTTCGGGGTCTAATTTTGCCTGTTGCAGAGCCTGCTTGGCGGCTGCGCAGGCGAGGTCGGAAGTAGTCTGCTCGGGGGCGGCAATCCGGCGCTCCCTGATCCCGGTTCGAGCCTGAATCCATTCGTCCGAGGTGTCGACCATTTGCTCCAGGTCATGGTTGGTAAGCACCCGCTCCGGTGTGTACGAACCCGTGCCGGTGATGGTTACCCCAAAAGATTTCATGACGATCCTCAGTTTGCCCGCGCTTTCCCGCGTTTAGGACTTGCGGTTGCCGATTTGCAGTTCGCTCATGCGCTCAAGTATATGCTGGCTGATTTGCTGCTCCACCGCTTCACCGGCCACACGCAGGGCATTGGCCACGGCGTTACTGCAAGATGAGCCATGACCAATGATACAGATACCGTTGACCCCGAGCAGAGGTGCTCCGCCATACTCGGACTGGTCGGCGATCGCCTTTAAGTCGCGGAAGGCGTTGCGGGAAAGCAATGCCCCGAGACGGCGGCACCAGTTCTTGCGAAGATATTGATTGAGAAAATTACTGATGAAACGGGCTGTGCCTTCGCTGCACTTGAGGGTGATGTTGCCGACAAATCCATCGCAAACCAGAACATCGCACAGATCATCGAACATGTTGCTGCCTTGAATGTTGCCGACAAAGTTAAGACCCCGCTTGCGGAGGCTCTCAAGCAGATGGTGGGCCTCCTTGACCTGTTCGTTGCCTTTGCTGGCTTCCTCGCCAATGTTAAGCAGGGCGACGCGCGGGTTGTCGATGTTTAGAATATAGCGGCTGTAAATTTCTCCCATCACGGCGAACTGCGCCAAATGCTGGCTCCGGCAATCAACGCTGGCGCCGGCGTCGAGCATCAGAAACTGCTTTCTCGGTCCGGGAAAAACAGTGGCGATGGCCGGTCTTTCGATGCCCGGCAAAGGTCGCAGCTTCAAAACCGAGGAGGCCACCGCCGCGCCCGTGTGACCGGCACTGACCATGGCCATGGCCTGCCCCTTCTTGACCAAGTCCACCGCCATGGCGATCGACGAGTCGGGCTTGCTGCGGATGGCCGCCGCCGGGGATTCGGTCATGCCCACCACTTGCTCGGAGTGGACAATCTTAATCCTATCGTCGTCAACTCTGCCGATGCGCTCCAGCTCCGCCTCGATTTGCGCTTGGTCGCCGACTAGAAACACAGGCCCTATGCGGGGCTGTGAATCAAGTGCCAGACCCGTGCCTTCGATAATGTTGCGGGGAGCGAAATCGCCACCCATTGCGTCAACGGCCAGTGGAATCATGGGGAGTCCGTTTGCCCTGATTGATGATTGTACCTAATCCGAGTCCGCGGTAATCGACAATACTTGCCGATCACCATACTTGCCGCATTTGGAACAAACCCGGTGAGGGCGGCGGGCGGCGCCGCAGGAAGGGCAGGGCGAGGTTTGAATGCCCTCGTAGCGGTTGGCCGCTTTGCGCTGGCGAATCTTTTGCTTGGACTTCTTGTTCTGTTGAACAGCCATCGTAATTTCTCTCCGTGTCTTGAATTGGTTATGATTGCTTGTCGGAACCAAGGTCCAGACGGTCAAGGTCGCCCCAGACCGCGTTGGATTCCGAGGACACTATGCATTCACACTGCCGCACATTAAGATTCTGTCCGCATTGCCCGCAAAGGCCGCGACAATCCTGCTTGCAGTGCAGTTGTTGCGGAAAGGACAGTAAAATATCCTGTCGAACCGGATCCGTCAAGTCCACTATGTCATCTTTCTGCGCGGCAATGAAATAGCAAAGTTCAGAAAGGTTCTCATGGCGGTTGAAATAGACCAGGCAGCGATCGCAGCGGCAGCGGGTCCTGAATTTCATCCGGCCGCGGGCCAAAAGTCCGTCGCTGACCAACGACAGTTCAAAGCGATAGCTGATCGAATCGGGGTAGCCAATACGGTCATCGTCTTCAATGTCCAGTTCACGAGCCGTGATTTCACCCTTGATCGAAACCCCCTCGGAGGGGATGGCGGCCATGCTGATTCTGCTTAGTGGATGTTTCATGCCAATATATCTATGTGCTTCCAAGCCGCTTCCATGCAAGAGCCGCTGATCACTGTCAGATTCTGCTTCCCGATTCCTCGTCCGTCGTACCGGCCTGCCGGTACTTTCGGCCTAGCTCGCCAGCCACTGGCTCGGGTACAAAGGCTGAAATGTCACCGCCTAATTGACAAATCTCGCGAATAAGCGTGGAGCTGATGAATGAATATTCCGGGCTGGGCATCAGAAAAACCGTCTCGCAGGAAGATTCCAGCTCGCGGTTCATCAGAGCCATTTGCAGCTCCCACTCGAAATCGGAGACCGCCCGCAGGCCGCGCACTACGGCGGTCGCCTCAAAATCACGAACCGCACGGGTCAGCAGGCCGCTGAAGGACGCAACTCGAACATTGGTCAGTTCACGGCAAGCCCCCTGCAAATGGCGGGTGCGATCCTCCAAACTGAAAATAGGCTGCTTGTGCTGGTTGGCGCCAATGGCCACGATCAACCAGTCAAAAAGCCGGGCCGCCCGCCGAATGACATCCAAGTGTCCATTGGTCAGAGGATCGAAGGACCCAGCGTAAAGTGCGGTTCTTTCCTGTTTCATAAGGCTCTGCCTCCCGTTTGCCTGACCCCATGCGAAAGGGGTCACAAACCTGAACTTGTGCTCTTCTTGTTCCGTATATGTTGCGCGCAACATAAGTCGCGCACCTTGTCGCGCACCCTAATCGAAAGAGGGGGGCGGTCGACGATTACGGACGACGATCATTTGGCAGCTACTGCCGGTAGCCCAGCCTTTTCAGCACCCAGTGGTTGCGATCCCATTTCGGATCGACCTTGACCCAAATATCCAGGACCACCGGGATATCGTAAAACTGACTTAGCTCCTGTTCGGAGCGCGCCCTGATTTTCTTGAGCAAACGCCCCTTGCGCCCGATGACAATGGCTTTCTGCCCAGTGCGCTTGACCGTGATTTCCAAGCGGATTCGCCACTGGCTGTCAGTTTCCTCGAGCGAACTTACCTCAACCGCCAGGGCGTGCGGGATTTCATCGCGCAATTCATCGAGAAACTTCTCCCGTACCAGGTCGGCAATAGCCAGCTTGCGCGGAAAGTCGGAGAGCAGCCCCGGCGGAAAGAGCAGGGGGGACTCCGGCACGGCGGCGAAAAGCGCCTCCGTCAAAGCCTTCAATCCCCGACTGGCGGCGGCGGATACCGCGTACCAGCGGACTTCATCCGGCTCCCGCCCTTTTTCAGTCGCCACTAAGTTCCATAATTCTCGATATTCCTCTTCGTGCCAGGGCTGCAAATCATGCTTGTTAAGCGCGAATATCGGCAACGCCTCGGCCCGGCATAACCGCCGCATCCAACCCTCGTCCTCCGCCCGCGGCGGTTGCGATCCGTCCAATACCAGCAACGCTACGTCCGCGCCCGAAGCGGTATTGCGAGCCATTCTGTTCATCAAGTGATTAAGCTCGTACTTGGCCTTGTGCACTCCGGGAGTGTCAAGAAAAACCAACTGCCCCTTCTCCTCGGTCAGTACAGCCCGGATGATGTTGCGGGTGGTTTGCGGCACGGAACTGACTATCGAAACCTTCTCGTCGACCAGATGATTGAGAAGAGTCGATTTGCCGACATTGGCGCGCCCGACCACCGCGACAATGCCGCAGCGTCCGTATTGTTCAGCCTCCGCCGGAGCTTTCAGAAAATCAGTGCTCAGTTCGCGCATCGACAAGTTCTCGTAAGTGCCACTATATCACGGCAGGCATAGCCCGTAAGCCAACCTTCTGCCCTTCCGCAGGACTTCTGCAACCATGCCGCCCTTAATGTAGCACGGCAATCCGATTGTTTCGCTATCCAAACGATCAGGTGTCAATCCCGGGACTCGCCACGGGCGAAATGAGTCAGCGAAAAATGGAGAGTAGCCGCATCTCATGCCGGTTGACGATTGCAGACGACCAGCCTTCGCATGGCCTACGGCTTGGCAGGCGATTTGCGCTAAGCGTATCAAAGTGCAATGTTTGCTGTATATTAGGGTCAGATACTGTTTTTCATTTTTATAATAAGGATTAATCTTTGAAATATGAGCCTTTTGGAGATTATCATTCAAAAGGGGGTCAGGGTTTGCGCCTGAATTGAAGAGCTAGGCGCAACGGTACGCCAAGCAGGAAGACTTACGGGTGAGATTGTTCAAGATATTTGAAGGGTCTTGCCGGTCAGTCCTCCAATTTTGACTTTATTGAGTTCAAAAACGAGTATTTTTCCGACATATTCATTGCGAAATATTTGCCTGACTGCTTTGGACCTCAATCGAAGCGTATGATAAAATCTGTGGAATCTTCCTCCGCCTTCCCGAACAATTCGTCGCGGATTCTGGAAGCCAGAAAATCTTCTTCAATCTCTTCCGCAGTTTTGCCGCGCTCCCGTTGCTCGAGGAATTCCAGCAGAAATTCACGCGTTTCAGCAGTATCATATTTCATGAGGCTGCTCAGAGCCAGTCTCTGTTCCATTCGTGAGCCATGCTGAAGCAAGGCACAGAGATCATCGATCAATTCGGGATTGCGGAGAGAGCCGGCGGAAAGAACAGCCTGCAGGCGCACTTTCGGATGCGTGTTTGGCGAACGCAATTTATCCTGGATTAAGTTCACGACCTCCGGCCTGTCATAGTTGCCCAGCCAAAAAACTGCCGCACCGGCCACTTGCGGCACCTGGTCTTCGGCCGCCCGCAGCAGCAGGGGAATCACAGTTTCCGGTTCGATCAATGCCAGATTGTCCGCCGACTCGCTTTGCCAATAAAGGGCTTCGATCAGGTAAGCGGCAAGGTATCGGGACTGGGCCGTCCGGCCTTCGGCCATACTCTCCAGCAGGCCGAGCATGCGGCCGTGCGCCAGGCGCGGCGATTCGTCAAGTTCGCAGCTGATGTAATATTGTGCTGCCAGTGCAGATAAAAATCGACTGCGCCATAAAACATGTTCAACCAGAATCGTGGTGCGCAGGCGATGGGCAAATGACAGAAAGACCAGGGTAACGGTTGATATTGCCAGAATCAGTAGAAAAGAGTTTCGCAGGATGCGCTTCCTCTTTTGCCCCGGCAACCTCCGAATCACTAGAATCAATACCACAAGAGCCGAGACGACCAGCAGCCATCCCGCGGCTCGAAACCAATCGGAACGAAGGGGCTTTAAACGGGGCGGGGCACCGAGAGCCGCACGCAGAGATGCTTCGTCCGGATGGGCGTCGCACAAAGCGCGGAATTCCTCGCGAGTCAGCGGTTTGTCGTAATGGGTGAACTCCAGAAAGACCTCGCTGGCTACCCAGTACTCGACCGGAGCCCAAATCGGTTTGACTCCGAAAACCCGCGGCTTTTCGTCATACTCGGCGACCAGCGGTTCCAATCTGACTCCCGCGCAGGCCCAGCTGGTTATTGATCCATCTACTGGGTCGATGAACAACGGCACGGCTATGCGCATGTCTTCTTGCAGGTCGGAGTCCTCTTCAAGCCTGGTCAGCCATTTTTCCGCCAGCAGAACGGCGGCATCGCGGGCTTCGTCGTCATGTTCATCCTCCAAATATTCCGGGTTCATTCCCAAATCGCGACAGGCCAGCTCATAGAGACCGTAGTTCAAGGCGGCCATGCGGTCGAGAACCTGGGTCACCGTCGCCTTCTCGCCATCATAGTCAAAGGGGTCATCCATCATGGTTTCGTGCAGATGCGGTTCGATCAAAGTGCTCATTGCCGTCTGCAAAAAACGGTAGGCGCGGGCCAGACGCAGATAAACCGTGGGCAATGGTTCGACTGCGAAAAGCGGCCCGACCTGCGCCTCTATCTCGCCTTCTTGAAAAGGGCCGCTGCATCCAAAATACAATGTCGGCAGATTTTTGATGTGAGTTTCCCGGTCGCGGGCGATGGCGGCCAGGAAGATTTCCCGCAGCCTTTGCCGATACTCCCGATTGGTTTCCAGCTTGTGGTCTTCCCGTCCCCGCTCCGGCATGACCAAGGTTTCCAGCGCGTACCACTGATAGTCGTACCATCCTGAATCAGGCTTCGGCTCCAGGTCGATCACTCCACTTTCAATCGCCACGATAAGCTCGGCGCCGGTAAAGCCGTAAGGCATTTTAAGCCACAGTGCCTCCTCCGGGCTGGAAGCGAAGGGAAACAAGGCGAAGGAAACCATACCGTCTGGCGGCGGCGCGGGCAGTCCCTCTCTGATTTCCCGTAGGCGTTCACCCGCCAAACGCCTTTCCCAGGAGTCCTCGGGAGCCGCCAGCTCAGTCAGGCGCAACGGTGAATAGCGGTATTCCGGGGTGGGATTGGTCAAACGCGCTCCGAACTCGGCGCTGCGCTCGAAGGTGGCACGCAATATGGGGTCATCGACAACTGTGCCGGCCAAAGCGACCGCCGCCGCGGTTTCGCTCTTAAGACAGATGCCGCGAGCCAGGAAACGATCCTGTCGAAAGATGTTGATCAATTCCGGTGTTTGATCCCAGAACCCGACTGGCCGGGAGTAAACCGGGTCGGCCAGAAACTCTTCCAACTGATGCTCCGCCCGGCTTGCCAGATCCGGCGGCAGTTCCGGCGGCGGATCGGCACCGCCCGCCCGCAAGGCGCCGACCACATGCACCAGAGCGCTTTCGAAAGTGCCGCGGTGTTCGGCCGCCGCCTGGTCAAGCTGCCGCAATAGAACTTCCGCCAATTGCTGCAACGCGGCGCGGCGCCCGGGCAGTTTGTCCGCCGGCAGGTCTTCCTGCATGGCGGTTTCCAAGGCGCGTACCAGTTGGTCATTGACCTTCTTGCATTTATCATGAACCAGCCCGACCGAGGGCAGAATGTTCAGGCCATGCTCCCGGGCATAGGCGATGGCCGCGGCATGATCAGGGAAAAGATGCCGATGCGAAATCGACGCCGCCTCCGGCTTTAGGTCCAGAGTGAAAGTGGCTCGGGAATTATCGACCTCGAACTCATGACCGTCCTCGGTTCGCCGCCGCTGCCGTTCAACCCGGTGATCGACTGTCGGCAACAGCATCGAATCTCCGATATCCTCCTCTTCAAACATGCGCTCAACGTAATAGGCAAAGCCGGCCACTCCGAGCAAGGCCAAGCCAATCAGAACCAGCAGCGCCACAACCATCCGCTTCCGCCAGCGCCGGAATAAAACAAGGCCGCGCCTGAACAGATTCATTTTCTTCTTCATTTTCGCTCTCCGAGTGCAACCACATCCCTTATTGCATACTTCAAGTCACCAGTCATCGACCGAGGAAGAGAGAGCGCTGTGTCAAGCGAAAAGCTGATTTATCGATATTGGGCTATTTAGCTTAGGTTGCCGATTCGGTCGTATCTTCCGCCTCGTTCCCGCCGTGCCCCGTGATGTTGTCCGGCAAATGCACCTGGTTGTCGGCCAGTTTTTCACGAATTCTCTTTAGTATTCGACTTTGCAGGTCCGCATCGTCCATCAGCGCCTTGCGGGCCTGTTCCCGGCCCTGGCCGATCTGCTCGTCTCCGAAGGAGAACCAGGAGCCTCTTTTTTCGATCAACTTAAGATCAATGGCGACATCGAGGATGGAGCCGGTGCGTGAAATGCCTTCGGCGAAAAGGATGTCGAACTCGGCAATTCGGAATGGGGCGGCCATTTTATTTTTTACCACCTTGGTTTTCACCCGGCTGCCGATGGGATCGCCGCTGCTCGCCTTGAGCACCGCTATCTTGCGGATTTCTATGCGTACCGAGGCGTAGAATTTAAGGGCGCGTCCGCCCGGTGTGGTTTCGGGATTGCCGAACATGACCCCGATTTTCTCGCGAATCTGATTGGTGAAAATAACCGAGGTCCGACTGCGGCTGATAATGCCGGTCAGTTTGCGCAGTGCCTGGGACATCAGCCGTGCTTGCAGTCCGACATGGGTATCCCCCATTTGCCCTTCGATTTCCGCCCTCGGCACCAGGGCGGCCACTGAATCGACCACCAGGACATCGACCGAATTACTGCGCACCAGCGTGTCGGTGATGTTCAGGGCGTCCTCGCCGCAGTCAGGCTGGGACACCAGCAGGTCGTCGGTGTTGACCCCGATCGTCTGCGCGTACTGCGGGTCCAGGGCATGCTCGGTATCGACGAAGGCGCAAATGCCGCCGGCTTTCTGAGCGTTGGCAATGACGTGCAGGC